>JBCDHF010000082.1:0-13453 GCA_038750375.1 Cyanobacteria bacterium P01_H01_bin.15 | reverse complement strand
CAGATTCAGAAAGCGAATACGCGATCACAAAATTTTCTGATTTCTTGGATTTTTCTGGGGGCTAAGCCGTCCCTTAGTAGAGTTGAAGATATCCAAATTCCCGGACGAAAAGTTTCAATTCCAGCTAGGGTTTATGTTCCACGGGATGATGCCAACTTACCGCTGACGGTTTTTTTTCATGGTGGCGGTTGGGTGACGTGTAATTTGGATACTCACGATATTATGTGTCGCCGCATTGCGCAGGAAGTCGAGACGATTGTAGTTTCTGTTGCTTATCGGCTAGCACCGTGGCATAAATTTCCGACGCCGCTGCACGATTGCTACGATGCACTGACTTGGTTAGCCCAAAATGCCGACTCTCTCAATCTTCGTCATTCTGCTTTCGGCGTTGCGGGGGACAGTGCGGGGGGGAATTTGGCGACGAGTGTGGCATTGATGCTGAAAGAAAAAGCTAGTCCCCGTTTAGATTATCAGGTGCTACTTTATCCCGCTGTGGATGGCACCCTCAGTTGTGAATCCCATGAACGACTGAAAGATGCGCCTTTGTTAAATCAGTCTGCGATTCAGTTTTATCGCAATGCTTACGCGCGATCTCAAACCGATTGGACAGACCCCTATTTCTCCCCGTTGCTCGCGAAAGAACTCACCGGACTGCCGCCTGCATTAATCATGACAGCCGGTTTAGACCCTCTCCACGATGAAGCGGAAGCGTATGCTCAGCGTTTAGAAAAGAGCCAAGTTCCAGTGGATTACATTGACTACCCTGAGATGGTGCATGGGTTTATGCACTTCCCACGCTTTTGCTCCGATTCTGCGAGCGCATTTACAAAAATTGCCGACTTTATCCGGCGCCAAACGGGTTTGGACTCAGGGGTCTTAAGCTAGCCAGATAAATCTGGTGTGATCTCTTGCTATGAGCGGCACAGCAGGAAATATCTGTCAGTATAGCCCACTTACAATGAATTTATTCCTGGTCCGAACGGAGTTATGACCAATTGATCGTCATTGAAGAGTCCATATTTCCTGACGCCAGTCAACTGATTCCCTAGGAAAATGAGTCAATGGGCGATTTTGTCTCTGAAAAACAGTAACGTTTGTTTGTAATAGGATGACCAAAATTGAGGGTGCGGTAATTTTGCTGACTGGTGCCAGTGGGGGCTTTGGACAAGAACTTACGCGGCAGTTATTGGTATTGGGTGGCCGTTTGATTTTGAGTGATTATCAGTCGGAACCGCTCACAGAATTTGTGCAAACCCTCACTTCGACGGAGCCTGGAGAAGTTATTGCGACCTTGACTGCTGATCTATCCTCCCCGAAGGGCTGCAACGATTTGTACCAGCAAGTGCAGGCTTTGGGTTTACCGGTAGATATCTTGATCAATAATGCTGGCTTGGGTTTGTTTGGTCGTTTGGATGAAGTGCCGTCAGCTGAATGGGAGCGGTTAATGGAGGTGAATTTACTCGCGCCCATGCGTTTGAGTTCGCTGTATGCGCCCGATGCGATCGCACATGGGTTCGGGCATATCGTCAATATTTCGTCGCTGGCAGGCTGGGTCGCGCTGCCGGGTTTGTCGGCCTATAGCGCTAGTAAGTTTGGGATGCGAGGATTGAGTGAGTCCTTGGCAGCGGAATTGGCACCTCACGGAGTCAAAGTAACCGGAGTCTATCCGTTTTTTAGTCGGACGTCGATTTTAGATAGTCCGGCTTACGGGAGCTTGGTGCAAGACAAAAAGCTTGATGCCAAAAAGTACGCAACCGATCCAGCCGACGTGATGCGAAAAACCATTCAAGGAATTCGCCGCGATCGCAAATCGATTTTCCCCGACAGACCCGCCAGGCTTTTACAGTTAATAAAGACCTTTTTGCCGGGTCTGATTAACCTGTTCAATCGCTAACTATCGGCGGTCGCTAATCGTGAGTACGACGCTAAAGCCTGTTTCTGAGACGACCCAGTTTCTTGATACTGCCGACATTTATCTGATTATCGGCGCGGGTCCAGTGGGGCTCAGTATGGCTAAAGCGCTTAAGGAAGCGGGAATTATTTATGAACAAGTAGACGCTAGCGACGGTGTGGGTGGCAACTGGCATCACGGAGTTTACGAAACTGCTCACATTATTTCCTCTCGTAAAGTTACCCAGTTCTCAGATTTTCCCATGCCGGAAGACTATCCTGATTTCCCCAGTGCCCGGCAGATGGAAGCCTATTTCAATGCGTTTGCGGATCACTTTGAGTTGCGATCGCAGATTCGTTTGAACTGTGAAGTGATCTCGGTGCAACCAGCTGCTGATAATCGCTGGCTAGTCGAATTTAAAGAGGGTGAACAGGACGCATATCGCAAGCTTTATAAGGGCGTGTTGCTGTGTAGTGGTCATCATTGGTGCAAACAGATGCCGGAGTTTGTAGGGCAATTCAACGGCGACATTATTCACTCCAAAGATTATAAACATCCCGATCAGCTTCGAGGAAAACGGGTGTTGGTGATTGGCGGCGGAAACTCAGCGTGTGATATTGCGGCAGAAGCCGGGCGAGTGGGGGCTAAAAGCGTATTGAGTCTGCGGGAATCGGTGTGGTTTATTCCCAAAACTTTTTCCGGGGTGCCGGTAGTAGACCTGATTCAGTGGTGGATGCCTGAATGGTTTCAGCGTGGGTTGACTTATCTGATTATTCGCACCACTTTTGGGCGGCATGAGGACTATGGCTTACCAGAGCCGTCTTATCGTATTTTCGCCAAACATCCCACGCTCAATAATGAAGTTCCATACTATCTCAAACATGGTCGGATCCAGGCGAAGCCGGAGGTAGAGAAGCTAGACGGTTCAAGCGTGTGGTTTGTTGATGGTAGTCGGGAAGAAGTAGATTTGATTGTGTGCGCGACTGGTTACCAGGTTGCTTATCCGTTTTTGCCCACCGAGTTGCAGCGAGTTAAAGGCGCAACTGTGCAATGTTATGGCGGCGCGTTTTTGGACGACTACAAAGGTTTGTATTTTGTTGGTTGGGGTCAAGCTCGTGGAGGGATCGGTTCTCTGCTTTCGGCGTTTGGTCCGTTGTTCACCCAGTTTCTGAAGCTGGATGCTGAAATTGAGATCCCCTTGGGGCTAGCCTTGAAAAAAATGGGATTTGCTCTACCTGATACTCATTTATCTGACCCGCAAACTGTTTTTCGTACCGTTGCGATCGCAAAGCGTATTTTTCCGTTATTGCGCTGGCGAGTTAAACAAATAGATACTCGTTTGAGTGAGACTTTCTCTATTCAACGAAAATAACGCTGATGATTATGCACGTCGTCAATTCAATCAGGAGTGGCAAATAATCTTGAATCCAGCACTAACTCATCCCATTTTATCGATTGCTGCTAGAGCTGTGAGCCTTGCAACTGCGAGGTTTGCCAACTAATCATCGGAGATCCCGTCGGGAATAATGGCCATATACTCGCGTGCGCTGATGACCTTCACTAGGTTCTGATGCGGTCGTGGCTGCGGTCGCTCTGTCTCTATGGCCCCTATACCGACGGGCTTGTTAACATTCATCATGAGGCGTTTCATCGCTTTATCCTCGATAGTTGAGATATTGGACACAGAATAACTGACTGGTGTCAGTGCAGATTACGCAACTTCGATGCCCCGAATGATCGGCTGTGGCTCAAAGTTCTGGGGGTAATGCATCCCACGTTCTGCAATGAGATAGGTAGCCAAATCGAGGGTATGGTCAGCGACCCAAAAGCGAGTTACCTTTTCTCCATCATGAGACAAAATAAAGTACTCAATAGAGGTGCCTTTGCGGCCAGTGGGGGCTAACCCAAAAAACTCTCCAGTATGTTTCCAGATAAGATTGACGGCAATCACGGCGCGGTTGACCCCATAAATTTCATCTACCAGATCGAGTCTGGGGGAGAACTGGGTTTGAAATTCGGCGGCCCAATTCTTGAGCGGTTCAATCCCATAAATCGGTTGAGAACCAACGGTGCTACGGAGCTCTACATCAGCCGCAATCACGTCGTCCCAAAGATCCAATTTCCGTTCGTTAAAGCCTTTGTAGATTAAACGTCCAATCCGTTCAGATTGTGTAAGGGCATTAAGGGTGGCTTGAGCATTCATGATTGATATCTCCTAAATCATGAGGGTTTATAGACTGCTAGATTGCCAGAGGTGTCAGTACTCTGTTCTTGCGAAACTTGCTAAACGATCGAGGATACTACGCTATTCAGACCGAAGTCAGTTGCGGGGTTTCTGCTAGTCGCGATCGCAATTCTTCTGTCGTGAGCACTTGGTTCCAAATAGCACTAGGCGGATCGAGCGGTCTTGAATTGGCGAGGGTGCCTAAATCCACGGGAGCAAATCCCGCATCTTTGATCAACTTCACTACAGCTGGTTTATCATCTGCATGTCCAGCCAGGGCTACAGCGACTTGGGGCGTGGGACGATGAGACTGTTGTTGCAAATGTCCCGTCCACAGAGTGGTAAATGCTTTCACGATGCGGGCATTTGGTAACTTCTCCGCCATCACTAGCCCGGCAATTTCTCGATCGCCAATCATGCGCTCTAGGTCTCCCTCATTGGTATAGCGCAAGGGGTTAGTGGCATCAATCACGATTTTGTCTGTGACATAAGAGGCTATCTGGGCGATGGCTTCATCAACCGTTGAATAGTTAACCGCGAGAAGTAAAAGCTCGCTCTCAATCGCCGTTTGGGTAATCGTTGCCGCTTGGGCCGAGTGTCCTAGCTCCTGAACAATGGAATTGAGGGTTTCAGGGTGTCGGGAGCTGAGAATGACTAAGTGTCCTGCCTGTATCCATAGTTTTGGGAGGGTTTGTCCAACATCGCCAGCGCCGATAATGCCAATTTTCATCACAGACCTCCTGTTTCTGAGCGGGATTGGATGGGCTGTGCCATCCGCTTGTTTCTAAATAAAGAATAAACAGGATATAGTTTGAGAAAAATAGGGTAAAAGTGAATTTACTATTTACTAAAAGTTATTAATGGGAGGATAGCCTTGGGATGAAAAGCTTGAGTAACGTCACTATCTTTATTCAAGTGGCGGAATCTCTAAGTTTTGTGCAAGCAGCTAATGCCCTCAGTCTTTCGGCTCCAGCTGTCAGTAAAGCCATCGCTAAGCTGGAAGACGAACTTGGTGTCAGGCTGCTTCATCGCACCACCCGGAGCGTCAGCTTGACGCCCGAAGGCGAGCGCTTTTATGAAGGCATTACGCCGTTGCTGCAGGAAATGACCGCTCTGTCCACTGAACTCACCGAAAGTCTCAGTCAGCCTCAAGGGCGCTTAAAAGTTAGTATGGGCGGGGCTTATGGACGCATCTGGGGTACCCAATTAATGCCCGCTTTCTTAAAGCAGTATCCTCAAATCTCCGTCGAGTTGTCCTTGGATGATCGGGATGTCGATCTGGCTGCGGATGGAATCGATGTGGCTGTGCGCATCGGTATGTTGCCAGATAGCGCTAATCTAATCGCTCGCCGCCTATTCACTGATCCATTGATTACTTGTGCAACGCCGGCCTATCTTGAGCAAGCTGGCTGTCCTCGTCATCCTGACGATTTAAAACATCACAACTGCCTCAATTTCCGTAACCGCAAGACCGGACGTCCCATGCCCTGGTTATTTACGATGGATGGACAAGTCGAACGCAGACAGGTCAAGGGAAATCTAATTATTGATGATGGTGAAGCGGTGGGCAGAAGTGCGATCGCAGGCCTTGGTATCAGCCAAATGCCCGGCTACATAGCGGAGACCGCCTTGGAGCAAGGGCTGCTGAGAGAAGTACTCCACGAATATCGTCCGCCCAAGGTGCCGATTACGGCTCTCTATCTCCAACGCAAGTTGGTGTCACCTCGCATTCGGGCGTTTGTAGACTTTATGGTGAAGCAGAGGCATTTATCAAATTAATCTTGGTTAAATGTATCCTAGCGATCGCTTAAAGTTGGGTAATTAAACAAGATAATAGAGCGCTGGAGCATCAGGAAGACGCGCTAATCATCAACGACTTTTCCAACTAGAACATACTTCAATCGCCATAGGTCGCCGCTCTGGTTCCCCGTTTTGTTCTGCGACAATTACGGACTCTTTTGCAATATGCCCATCTCATATGGAAATATTAATGATTTTCTATACATGAATTTCGTTGCGATATTCCATTTATCATGAAAACTTCCTGCTGAATCTAGCCTTGCCTCTGTATTTGGTGCTCGATATCTCCTGCTCATGTCTACTGGAAGTATGAATCAAATAGCGCGCGGTGCGTATGGATTTATATCTGATACATCGGCCCAAGAATGATTGCTAATCTTGTCTGTCGCAATCGCACTGACGCCAGCAGTTTTACAATTGCTGAAATTTTCATTCGAGTTTGCAACATAGGCACGTACGATCAAGTTTTTTCGGGCAAAGGGTGGTATGGTCTTCATCCAAATATTGCGGTTGCTGTTATGAATATTGAAATTGAAAAATACGAAGTTGCCTTGCTCCGGAGGGGATACGCTCGGATCATTGTCTGGACGATCGAAATCGCTAAAACATAAACGTGAAAGAGGATCTTGAGCCGCGTAGAAGTATTTCCAGGCTGGGGTCCCGCTTAGACAAAATATAAAATACGTTTCATTCTTGGGAACCGGCCATCCCCCTCTAATTACTCGCTCACAAATCGATCCGTGCTGATTTCTATCGGTATAAAGATCCTGTGGTTTATAGATTAATGAGCTGCGAAAATAGCATTTAAGATACGTGTCGATCTCGTTGGGGAATTCGGCAATATCGCCATTGCTGCTTTTGATGTCAAGGGTTACTAGAACAGGTCCACCGACTTTATCTGCTTTCTTATACCATGCTATGAGCTGATCTAAATAGTATTTGAGGCTTTTGCCGGATGAGGGTGATGAGTGATTGACGGTGAAAAACCCTTCGCTAATCGACCTCATGTTGACGAAGGGTGACGAATGCCTCCAGATGTCAAATTCGACGCCGCGACAGCCACCGTTGCTGGGTTTGTTCGGATTCCAGGTCAATTACTCGACGATTGTCTCGTTGCGCTCGTACGAGTTGTGAGATGCCTTGAAGGTGACATCGCCAAAACTGATAGCGGTTTTCATAGTACAAACCCCTCTGTGCGGTGATGGGAATAGGGTATCATCCCTTTCAATCTGCCTGGTCTCCGTTTGGTCTAGCTCTTATGGTTAAAAATTTCCTTTCGGTTTGCGATCGCATAGAAACTCAATCATGGTGTGAATGTGATTGCTCCTTGCAAATTTCCTTAAAAATAAAGCGTGAACATCGATAAATCGGCTAATACTGGAGTAGAGGCTTTTACGCGAAACTAAATGAATTGGATTTTTTCCTTTCTGAGTTCGTCTATCGGCAAAAAAATCATTATGAGCCTTACGGGGCTCTTCTTGATTGCCTTTTTGGGGGTACACCTTGCCGGTAATTTACGATTGCTTGCAGGTGATGCGGGGCAAGCGTATAACCAATATGCGTATTTGATGAAACATAATCCCCTGATTCAGCTCATTGCTTGGGGGCTATACGGGTCGATCTTAATTCACGCTGTTCAAGGCTGGCTGCTGTGGCAGCACAATCGAGCCGCTCGGGGCAGTCAGGGTTATGTCATTAAAGTCGTTCGCACGGTGCAAAATCGCGGAACCAACAGCCAACAGATGGGCTGGCTCGGGACCGTGATTTTTGTATTTTTGCTGGTTCATCTTTATCAGTTCTGGTTCAAAGTTCAGCTTGGTATTTTGCTGCCGGTAGCCTATCCCGGATTTCAGCAAGGTATCGAGATTCCGAATGTGTACTTACCGGTGAATGCTGCGTTTCATAACGTTGGGTTTGTGACTTTTTACGTGCTCGCGATGGTAGTCATCGCCATGCATCTCTGGCACGGTTTCCATAGCTCTTGGCAGACTTTAGGCTTGAATCATGTGAAATATGCGTCTTTGCTCGAAGTCGTGAGTAAACTTTATGCGATCGCAATTCCTCTCGGTTTTGCCGTGACTCCTGTTTATCTGCTGCTGTTCACTTGAGTTGTGTTGATTGATCATGCTTGACCCCAAAACTCCAGTCGGTCCTCTTGGGCAAAAGTGGACAGAGTATTGTAAGGGAATGAACCTGGTTGCGCCTAACAACAAACGCAAGTTAGACATCATTGTGGTGGGGACTGGTTTGGCTGGAGCTTCAGCGGCTGCCACTTTAGGTGAACTTGGCTACAACGTCAAAGCGTTTACTTACCATGAAAGTCCTCGGCGTGCTCATTCTATTGCGGCCCAAGGGGGGATTAATGCCGCGAAAAATTATCAGAATGATGGAGATAGCGTTTATCGTTTATTCTACGACACTATTAAAGGGGGCGATTATCGTTCGCGGGAAAGTAATGTTCATCGTTTAGCAGAAGTTAGTAGTAACATCATCGATCAAGCCGTAGCCCAAGGGGTGCCGTTTGCTCGGGAATATGGTGGGTTTTTGGTGAATCGGTCTTTTGGTGGAGTGCAGGTTAGCCGAACGTTTTATGCTAAGGGTCAAACGGGTCAGCAGCTCTTGTTAGGTGCGTATCAATCGTTGAGTCGTCAGATTGCGCTCGGACAAGTCACTCTATTTAATCGCTGCGAAATGATGGACTTGGTCCTCATTGATGGCAAAGCCCGAGGCATTATTACCCGCAACTTACTCAACGGTAAGCTCGAACGCCATGGAGCCCATGCAGTGGTATTGGCGACTGGAGGGTATAGCAACGTTTACTATCTAAGCACCAACGCCATGAAGTCTAATGTAACCGCTGCTTGGAAAGCGGTGAAACGGGGAGCATTCATGGCGAATCCTTGTTTTACGCAGATTCATCCGACTTGTTTGCCGGTATCGGGAGAGCATCAAAGTAAACTCACCTTGATGTCGGAGTCGTTGCGTAACGATGGACGGATGTGGGTGCCGAAAGAGGTTGCGGATGCGAAGGCGATTCGGGCGGGGAAACTGCAGCCGACAGCAATTCCTGAAGATCAGCGTGATTATTATTTAGAGCGTCGGTATCCGGCGTTTGGGAATTTAGTTCCGCGCGATGTTGCATCCCGAGCCACTAAGCAAGTGTGCGACGAAGGACGGGGGGTCAACGCAACGGGATTTGCTGTGTACCTGGATTTTGCTGATGCGATTCAGCGTTACGGTCGGGCGGAAGCTTATGCAAAGGGGCTGGACGTGGAAGATGCTGCGATCGCAAAAAAATTAGGTCAGCAGATTATGGCGGCGAAGTATGGGAATTTGTTTGAAATGTACGAAAAGATTAAGGGTGAGAATCCTTATGAAGTGCCGATGAAAATTTATCCGGCAGTACATTTTGTGATGGGGGGCTTGTGGGTTGATTACAACTTGGAAAGCAATATTCCGGGGTTGTTTGTCTGTGGTGAGGCGAACTTTAGCGACCATGGCGCAAACCGGTTAGGGGCGTCTGCTTTGATGCAGACCTTGGCAGATGGGTATTTTGTTTTGCCTAATACGATTGGTCAGTTTTTGAGTCAGGATATTCGCGCTGGAGCCATTGATACCGATGCTCCTGCTTTTGCTGAAGCCGAAGAGAGCGTTGGCGATCGCATAAATAAATTGTTATTTATCCAGGGCAAGCACTCTCCGGATCATTTTCATCGCCAGTTGGGCAAGATTTTGTGGGACTACTGCGGTATTTCTCGTCATGCGGACGGGTTAGTAAAAGCCCGTCAGATGATCCAAGCTTTGAGGCAAGCGTTTTGGTCGCATGTGAATGTGGTGGGGCGCGCTGACGAATATAATTCTGAACTGGAAAAAGCTCACCGTGTCGCTGATTTTCTGGAGTTGGGGGAATTGATGGTGGTGGATGCCCTTAATCGGCAAGAGAGCTGTGGGGCTCATTTTCGGGAGGAATATCAAACGCCGGAAGGGGAGGCGCTTCGCAACGATCAAGACTATGCATACGTTGCTGCTTGGGAGTATCGAGGAGAGTCGGCTGAGCCGATTTTGCACCAAGAGCCTTTGGAATTTAATACAGTTGAGTTAAAGACTCGCTCCTATAAATAGCCACTCCATGAAAATCATCCTCAAAATTTGGCGCGAAGGGGGCGACTATGCTGATGGTCGATTCGTGATCTACCCTCTGGATGAGCCCAGTATTACCGAAGAGTTTTCGCTGTTGGAGCTGCTGGATCTACTCAATGAAAAGTTGGTGGCTCAATCTCAATCGCCAGTGGCTTTTGAACACGACTGTCGAGAGGGCATTTGTGGGTCATGCGGCATGATGGTTAATGGCTACCCCCACGGACCGCACACTGAAACGAGTGTGTGTCAGCTCCATCTTCGGTCTTTTCAAGAAGGCGACACGATTATCCTTGAACCGTTCCGCGCGAAAGCATTTCCTATTATTCGAGATCTCATGTGCGATCGCACGGCGTTTGATCGGATTATTCAGGCGGGTGGCTATGTGTCGGTGAATGTGGGGCAGGCTCAAGATGCAAATTCGATTGCGGTCCCGAAGGACAATGCGGATGAGGCGATGGATGCGGCGACTTGTATTGGCTGTGGTGCTTGTGTGGCGGCTTGTCCGAATGCGTCGGCTATGTTGTTTACGGCGGCTAAAGTTTCCCATTTGGCGCTGTTACCGCAGGGAGAGCCAGAAACTCGGCGTCGGGCTCAGGCGATGATTTCGCAGATGGATCGGGAAGGGTTTGGGAGTTGTTCGAATACCACGGCTTGTGAAGCAGAATGCCCTAAAGGAATTTCGATTAAAAATATTACTCGATTAAATCAGCAGTATTTGCGGGCAACGTTCACTTGATTTGCAATTTCAGCATTCGGACTCGATCTGTGTTTTATTCAAGCTTTCAATTGACTTCTTTTGTTTGAAGTTTCCTGTTATAATTTGCGCTACAAGGATTCGTTGTTTAAGAGTTTTAAATGGTTCACATGAGAGGCGCGGAGCAACTACCGCATGATATTTTTATCAGTTATGCCCATGTGGATGATGAGGGACTACTGGAAGGAGAGAACGGCTGGGTTGCTGATTTTGAGAAGGCGCTGAAATACGGACTGCGAAGGATACGAGGGAAAGAGCCCTTAATTTGGCGGGACTATAAGCTGCAAGGCAATCATGACTTCTCTAATGAGATTGAGCAGAAGTTGAAGCAGGCTCGACTATTTATCTAAATTTTGTCCAGACGGTATCTTCAGTCAGAATGGTGTCGACGGGAGCTTTCGATATTTTATCGAGAGGCACAGGCTGCTGGCGGGATTTGGGTGGGTGAGAATATCTGTCGTCTCTTTAAAGTGCTGGCTTATCCAATTCCACCGCCTGAGCATCCCGAAGAGTTGAGTCGTTTATTAGGCTACGAGTTTTTTGACGACAGTTCACGGGACGATGTCCCTTTTCTGTTTGATAAACGCTTAGAGGGCAATGACGGGGAAACGAAATTAAATCGAGCAGCTTTTCGCTTAGCCACTCATATTGATTCAGCGCTGAATTGCTGTAGTTCTGAGGATGCTGAGACAACGGCAGCGGCAGTTCCATCTGAAATAAAGGGCAAAGTATTCTTGGCGGAAACGTTTGCTTTGTCGCAACAGCGAGATGCCTTATTGTCTGAGCTAGTGCGGCAGGGGTATTCAGTAGTACCTCAAGGCAGCTACACAATAGAACAGCCCTATCGCAAGCAGATTTTAGATGATTTGACAAATTGTGCAGCAGCGATTCATTTAGTGGGTGATCGCAAAGCGTTAACGCCGCCGGAAGAGGATGATACGGCAGATAAGTTGCAGTTAATCTTGACCAAGGAGCATTTGGCGAGCCGGGTTATGGTCTGCTTGTCGCCCGGCTTACAGGAGGCAGAGATTCAGAATCAATATCATCGTCAATTTGTCGCGGAGCTCAATAAGGATAACAAGATTGAGTTGCTGCAAAAGAATTTTGAGGAGTTTAAGTTGGATGTCTGCGATCGCATCGCGCAACTTACACGTGAGGAGGAAGTAGAAAAGAGTGCGGTAGCTGGAGAGAACGCGGTGCCGATGGTTTATGTGATCGTTGATGAAGCGGATTATCCGAAGTTGGGTGAAGACGGCCATAATTTGCAGCAACTGACGGATTTTTTGTATGACGCCGGGTTTGAAGTGCGGACACCGGATTTTGAGATCACGGGGGAAGCGATGCGGCAAGCCCATGAGCAGAAGCTACACAGCATTGATAATGTTTTGATTTATTTTGGGGCGGGCAGTAAGTCTTGGCTGGAAGGGCATTTGGATGAAGTTCGGCGGGCGCTGGGGAGTCGTGGACAGCGGGCGTTTCGGAGTGTGGCGGTTTATGTGGATGGGGCAGAGAAGCGGCTCCGAAAAACAAGATTGGCAGATTTGTGTATTCGGAATGAGGGGCAGGCCTTTGCGGCTGAGCAGGTACAGGCGTTTGTGGCGCAGGCATTGGGTCCAGGAGGGTCGGTCTGATGGTGAGTGCGCAGGTGCGGGTTGAGCGACCGTTTCCGGGGTTGCGGCCGTTTGAGGAAGCGGAGAATTATTTGTTTTTTGGGCGCGAGCGGCAGGTTGATGAGCTGTTGGCTCGGCTGGGGCGATCGCATTTTTTGGCGGTGCTGGGGGCATCAGGGAGTGGTAAGTCTTCGCTGGTGCGGGCGGGGTTGTTACCGCCGCTGCATAAGGGTTATCTGACGGGGGGTGGGTCTCATTGGCGAGCGGGATTAATGCGACCGGGGGAGAGCCCGATTCGAAATTTAGCAGAGACGTTGGCGTTGTCAGAGTTGCCAGCTCAGCAGGAAGAATCAGAACGCGAGACGTCGGTATCGCCGCAAGTACCTAGCCACGAGGAGGATCTGGGGATGGCGCGGTTGGCGCCGCAAGAGAATTTGTTGGTGGTGGTGGATCAATTTGAAGAGTTGTTTCGGTTTCGGGAGAAGCGGGAAAATCGGGATGAGGCGATCGCGTTTGTGCAGCTTCTGTTACAGGCGGCGCAGCCGGCGCGGATTTATGTGTTGCTGACCATGCGATCGGACTTTTTGGGGGATTGTTCGCAGTTTCGGGGGTTGCCGGAGGCGATTAATGAGAGTCAGTATTTGGTGCCTAGGTTGACGCGAGAGCAGTTGCGGGATGCGATTACGAAGCCGGTAGCGTTGGGTGGGATGACCATTGCGCCGAGGTTGGTGAATCGGTTGTTGAATGAGATTACAGATAACCAAGATCAGCTGCCGGTGTTTCAACATGCGTTGATGCGGACTTGGGATGATTGGCGAGAAAAGGGAGCTGCGGGGTCGGGGCTGGATCTCGGTCATTACGACGCGATCGGGGGGATGGCGGGGGCGCTGTCGCAACATGCCAATGAGATTTATGACGGGTTGACTGAGCGGGGACAGTTGATCACGGAGAAGTTGTTTAAGTGTTCGACGGAAAAGGGGGCGGATAATCGGGGGATTCGGCGACCGACGGCGTTGGGGGAAGTCTCTGCGGTG
>JBCDHF010000081.1:0-13509 GCA_038750375.1 Cyanobacteria bacterium P01_H01_bin.15 | reverse complement strand
GCTTTAACCCCGACGATTCTGAGGCTCTAGTGGGGAGTTTTAGCGGCGGCTGGAAAATGCGGCTGTGTTTGGGCAAGGTGATGCTGCAAGAACCCGATTTACTCCTTCTCGACGAGCCGACGAACCATTTAGATCTCGAAACTATTGAATGGTTAGAAGGCTATCTACGGAAACTCACCACACCGATGGTGATTATCTCCCACGATCGGGAGTTTATGGATCGGCTGTGCAACCAAATTGTGGAGACGGAACGGGGCGTTTCTAGCACCTACTTAGGCAGCTATTCGAGTTATCTAGAGCAAAAATCCCTTAATCAAGAAGCGCAGCAGGCGGCTTACGAGCGGCAGCAAACGGAAATTGCGAAGCAGCAGGCATTCGTGGATCGTTTCCGGGCGAGCGCAACCCGCAGTACTCAAGCCAAAAGCCGGGAAAAACAGCTCGCCAAAATTGAGCGTATTGAAGCGCCGACGGCTTCTGTCAAAACCTTGCGTTTCCGCTTTCCACCAGCCCCGCGAAGTGGGCGTGAAGTGGTCAAGATTGAAAACCTGACCCACTACTACGGCGAGAAGATTCTGTTCTTGGATGCCAATCTCACGATTGAGCGCGGTGATCGCATTGCCTTTTTGGGTCCCAACGGTTGCGGCAAGTCTACGCTGCTACGGCTGATTATGGGTCGGGAAATCCCCGAAGAAGGCTCCGCCAATATTGGGGTTCATGGGGTGTTACCGGGCTATTTTGAACAAAACCAGTCAGAAGCGCTAGATCTTAATCTCACCGTCCTCGACACGATTCAAGAAGCCGTTCCGGGATGGAAATACGAAGATATTCGCGCGTTGCTCGGGAAGTTTCTGTTTAGTGGCGAAACGGTCGAGAAGAAAGTGGGAGCCTTGAGCGGCGGAGAAAAGGCACGACTCGCTATGGCGAAGATGCTGCTAACGCCGGTTAATTTACTGATTCTGGATGAGCCAACCAATCATTTGGATATTCCTGCCAAGGAGACCCTAGAAGAAGCCTTGCAAAACTACGAAGGCACCGCATTGATTGTGTCCCACGATCGCTACTTTATCTCTCAGGTCGCTAACAAAATTGTCGAAATCCGCGATGGAGAGTTGCGAGTTTATGCGGGGGATTATGACTATTACCTCGACAAAATCCAGCAAGAAAAAGACGCCGCGATCGCAGCTAAGAAAAAAGCAGCCGCCGACCTAAAGAAAGCGGCCAAGCAAGCGAAGCAAAAGGAGAAACAAAAGAGTCGTAAAGCGAAGGCGAAAGTTTAAAGCAGAGGAGCCAAAAGAGCTTCATGATGAAACCACAGCAGCTAGCGGGTAGTTTTGAACAAAGTGGCGTGGGGCTCCATTCGGGTGCCAAAGTCACCGTTCGGGTCAATCCAGGTCAAGGGGAACGTCAATTTGTACGGACGGATTTATCCGGACAGCCCACCATTGCCGTACTGCCCAATGCAGTCGAACCCACTCCGCTAGCAACGAAGCTTAAAAATACCGATGACGTTGCCCTCCTGACCGTTGAGCACTTGCTTTCAGCACTGGCCGGCAATGGCATCACCAGCTATCACATTGAAGTGGACGGTCCCGAAATTCCCCTTTTGGATGGCTCTGCGCTGCCTTGGGCAGCGGCGATCGCAAACGTCGGCACGATCGAAATTGAGCTTGGAATGCCTCCGAACGTGACAGAGCCCATTTGGGTAAGAGACGACGACGCGTTTGTCGCGGCCTTGCCGTGCTCAGAGACTCGCTTTACCTACGGCATTGACTTTGCTGAGTATGTGGCCATTGGCAATCAGTGGCAGAGCTGGAGCCCCCGCAGCGAATCTTATTTGGATGCGATCGCGCCGGCCCGAACCTTTGGTCTCGCTGAACAAATCGAAGCATTGCGGCAAGCGGGCTTAATTCAAGGGGGAAGCCTTGATAATGCCTTGGTTTGTAGTCGAGAGGGCTGGCTGAATCCGCCCTTACGGTTTGAAAATGAACCCGTCCGTCATAAACTTTTAGACTTAGTGGGCGATTTAAGCCTGTTGGGTGCGATTCCCCAGGCTCATTACCTTGCGTATAAAGCCAGTCATCGGCTGCACGGTCAGCTTGTGCAAAAGCTGGTCGCGGCGATCGCGAGATAATCGACTTTGCCCCGTTTTGTTCTGTCGTAAAAGTTTGTATGAGTGAGTCGACGACCGCCCCTAGCCGAGGTGAAACCTTGTCCTTAAATCCTGGAACGGCTGAAACCGTTATGGATATTCAGCAAATCCAGCAATTTTTACCCCATCGCTATCCCTTTGCCCTGGTGGATCGCATCCTCGAATATGTCCCAGGGGAGCGCATTGTCGGTCTCAAAAACGTCACTTTTAACGAACCTTTTTTTCCGGGACATATCCCCCAAAAGCCGCTAATGCCCGGCGTTTTAATTGTGGAATCCATGGCCCAAGTGGGCGGAGTACTGCTGACCCAGCTACCCGATATGGAAGGCAACTTTTTTGGGTTTGTGGGAATTGATAAAACTCGCTTTCGTCGCCAAGTAGTACCAGGAGATCAACTGGTGATGGAAATTGAACTGTTGTCGTTTAGGCGTAAGCGACTAGCCAAGATGAAGGGGGCTGGCTATGTCGCAGGCAAATTGGCAGTAGATGGGGAAATGATGTTTTCGATATTGGATTAGACAGCCTGGCTCAACAAAAGAGCCCGGGAATTGATTGGTTGTAAACTGACCCCAAGACGGCATCACACACCAGATGACCTGTCATATTGTGGAGAAATACATTTGGATAGCCGAATTCATGCCACAGCCATTGTGGACCCCCAAGCCAACCTTGACCCCAGTGTCATGGTGGGACCCTACGCGGTCATTGGTCCCGAGGTCACCGTTGGGGCGCGAACTCGGATCGGGGCCCATGTCGTAATCGAAGGACCCACCGAAATTGGCACCGATAATCAGATTTTTGTAGGGGCGGCCATTGGACTGGAACCTCAAGATCTTAAATTTAAAGGCGCTTCCAGCTGGGTCAAAATTGGCAACCATAATCTGATTCGAGAATACGTCACGATCAATCGAGCCACGGGTGAAGGAGAAGCCACCGTACTCGGCGATCACATTTTGTTGATGGCGTATTCTCACGTCGCCCACAACTGCACCATTGAAGACAATGTCATTATTGCGAACAATGTTGCGATCGCAGGACATGTACGTATCGAGGCCCAAGCCCGCCTGAGTGGGGTTCTGGGAGTGCATCAATTTGTGCAGATTGGGCGCATGGCAATGATTGGTGGCATGAGTAAGATTACGCGGGATGTTCCCCCCTTTGCGCTGGTAGATGGTAATCCAGCCCTGATCAGGTCTCTTCATGAAGTCGGGTTAAAACGCTTCGGTACACCGGGGACGGACCTAGCCGAACTCCGCCAAGCCTTTAAGCTACTGTATCGTTCAGATTTGACCTTTGGTGAGGCGCTAGAACAACTGCCGCAGCAGTTTACCTCTAGTTACGTTTCCCATCTGCAGCAATTTCTCAAAGGCTCGATCAGTGGACGCCCTCGACGGGGGGTGACGCCCTATCGACGGGTTCGAGTTTAGTCCATGCGGCTATTTATTAGCACCGGTGAAGTGTCAGGCGACTTACAAGGTGCCTTGCTCGTGTCGTCACTGTTTAAGGTGGCTCAAGCCCAAGGAATTCCCCTCGAAATTACGGCTCTGGGCGGTGAGCGGATGGCGGCGGCCGGAGCGACACTGCTCGGCGACACCACCCGCATTGGCTCGGTCGGGTTAGTCGAATCGATTCCCTATCTTTGGCCGACTTGGCAACTCCAACGGCGAGTTAAGCGCTGTTTACAGGCGACCCCCCCAGACGGCGCCGTTTTAATTGATTACATGGGACCCAATATCAGCCTGGGCAGTTATCTAGCCCACGCTCAGCCCCAACTGCCCGTGACCTATTACATTGCCCCGCAAAACTGGGTTTGGACATTTAGTGAGCGCAGTACGCGCCAGATTGTGAATATATCCAAGCGTATCTTGGCGATTTTTCCTCAGGAAGCAGACTACTACCGGCGCTTTGGAGCGGATGTCGTCTGGCTCGGTCACCCCATGCGAGATCGCTTGGAAAACGCCAACGATCGGCAAACGGCACGGACAGAACTGGGTATTCCGGCAGAAGCCAAAATTGTGACTCTGTTGCCCGCCTCTCGGCGTCAAGAACTGAAAACCCTGCTGCCGCTGCTATTGGATTCGGCCCGGCGCATTCACAAACAATTACCCGAGATTGAATTTCTGATCCCGCTATCAATGGCCGCGTTTCGCCAACCGATCGAGCACGCCATCCGCGACTACCCGCTCCCTATTCGCATTCTGGAAGATCAAACCTTAAATGCGATCGCAGCCGCAGACTTAGCCCTGACCAAATCAGGGACAGCCAATCTAGAAATTGCGCTGTTGGACGTGCCGCAAGTGGTAGTTTATCGGGTTAATCCGGTGACTGCTTGGATTATGAGCAAGCTTTTAGGATTCAATATTCCTTTTATGTCACCCGCCAATTTACTGCTGATGGAGCCAATCGTGCCGGAGCTTCTTCAAGGACAAGCCACCCCAAAACGCATCACGGCTGAGGCCTTGTCTTTGCTCACCGATCCACAGCGCAAAGCCCAGACCTATGCAGACTATTATCGGATGCGATCACAACTGGGAGAACCGGGGGTGAGCGATCGCGCTGCGACAGAAATTATTCAGCTCAGTTTGTCTCATGCTGTTGATCGATAAGTTGTTGCGGCACAAAAAACAAAAACAAGGGTTATCGTCTTCCGAGATGAATCGAAAACTCTGTGCTCATGATTATTGAATGGATCAAAAACGCCCTGATTGATGAGAAAAACGGCTCTGGACTACATATCGAACAATATATATCGAACAATATCTTGCTCAAATTGAGAGTCTTCGGGTCATTGAAGAATGCGACTGTGGTGACCCTGAGTGCCACTCTGTTCGATTTCAAAACTATGTAGCTAGAAGTTCTAGGGGTTTCGCAGATGGAGTGATCAATCATCGAAGAACGAAGAGAGAGTTTCTCGTAACCCTCTCTTTAAATAAAAAAACGAACCTAATCTCTGAACTGAAAACCATTAAATAGTAGACAAGTTGAATACCAGAAAGAGCTTGCCCTGAACTACGGAAACTTGGCTGAGGCAAATTTCTTCCAGTAGTTTGTTAAGCACTATCCATAGAGGCGAACTCAGTTAAGATCGCGAAAAAGAAAAACCTTCGCACTCATCGTTTCGCGGCAGCAGACTCCTGGATTTTATGAACTTGATCATTGAACGAACCGTTAGCGGCCCCCAGAAAACAGTTCTGCCCTGTGGTGTGACCCTCATAACGGAACAGATGCCAGTGGATGCCGTTTCTCTGGACGTGTGGCTACCAGTCGGCTCGGCGGTCGAACCGGAACACCACAATGGCATGGCTCATTTTTTAGAGCACATGATTTTCAAAGGCAGCCATCAGTTAGTTGCCGGAGAATTTGAGCAGCGTATCGAGCAGCGCGGCGGCGTAACGAATGCCGCGACGAGCCAAGACTATACGCACTATTTCATTACCACTGCGCCCCAAGACTTTGCCGAACTCGCTCCGCTCCAGCTGGATGTCGTCTGCAACGCCGCCTTTCCAGCAGAAGCCTTTGAGCGGGAACGGATGGTAGTGCTAGAAGAAATCCGTCGCTCGGCTGACAATCCCCGCCGTCGTGCCTATCAGCTGGCCATGGAATTGGGGTTTGACTGCCTGCCCTATCGTCGACCAGTACTCGGTCCAGAGTCCGTGATCACCTCGTTACCCGTTACCGATATGCGCGCATTTCATAAGCGCTGGTATCAACCCCAAAATCTCACGGTGGCGGCTGTCGGTAACTTGCCGAACGAACAGCTGACTGAAGTCGTAGCTGACGCGCTCGCAGGCATTGCGGCGCAGAAAAATTGGTCTCAGGAAACGGGTTCTACCGCGTCTGGACTAAGACCCGAAGCCCTGTATTCGCAACCGGTTCGCACAGAATTTACCGATACCCAAATGCAACAGGCTCGGTTAACGTGCTTATGGCGAGTTCCCGGTCTACAGGATCTCTGCGAAACTTACGCAATGGATGTTTTAGCTGCGGTATTAGGACAGGGCCGTCTGTCTCGACTGTATCGAGAGCTGCGGGAAGATACCGGGCTGGTAACCCAAGTCGGGGTTATGAACCTTACCTATGCTGCGCAGGGATTGTTTTATGTGAGCTGTCAATTACCCGCCACCAACGTGCCGGAAGTTGAGCAGCGCATCCAGCAGCAGATGCAGACTATTTACGAACAGCCCATCACGGAATCAGAATTGAATCGCATTCGGACCCAGGTGGCAAATCGCTTTATTTTTGGCAACGAGCGTCCGGGGCAGCGCACCAACCTATACGGCTATTACCAGGCGCTACTCGGCACAACGGATGCGGCACTGAGTTATCCAGAGCAAATTCGAGCGTTGACCCCAGCGGAGTTACAGGCAACCGCCCAGCGCTACCTGAATCCGCAGGCGTATGGGACCGTTGTAATTCGGCCCAAAGAATCAACGGTCGCAGCTTAATCCGTAGCAGAGGATCTAAGTCCATCCGGATCGCTCACAGTTCTGTTATTCCAGCAAATTCATGTGGCCAGACATCGCCAAGCACATCGCCCAAGTCACAGGAGAGGCGTTTGAAATTAGTGATCGCACTAGCGTCGGAGGTGGCTGTATTAATGCGGCTTACTGTCTGAAGGGGTCCGGTCAGACTTTTTTTATTAAGCTCAACGCCCCAACTCAACTCGAAAATTTTGCGGCAGAAGCCCAGGCTCTTAAGGCCATCATTAGCACCCAAGCCATCAAGGCGCCCCGTCCGATTTGCTGGGGCGCGACGGATCAGCAGAGCTATCTGCTACTCGAATGGCTGGAGTTTGGCAGCGGCAACCGGCAAACCTGGGCGCAAATGGGTCGCGATTTAGCGACGATGCATCGCGCGGGCGGTGCTGAGCGATTCGGCTGGGACCGACCCAACACCATCGGCGCCACGCCGCAAATCAACACCTGGGGTGATAACTGGGCAGACTTCTTTGCAGAACAACGCCTAGGCTTTCAAGTTCGGCTGGGGAATCGACGCGGCGGAGGCTTTCCCCCTGTTGATCAAGTCATTGCGGCCACTCAGAATTTTTTGCGCGATCGCAGACCACAACCGTCTTTGTTACATGGTGATTTGTGGTCCGGGAATGCAGCGATTACCACGGCGGGAGAACCGGTGATTTTAGACCCAGCGTTGTACTTTGGCGATCGCGAAGCTGACTTAGCGATGACCGAACTTTTTGGCGGGTTTCCGGCGGCGTTCTACCAGGGCTATGAGGAAGTCTGGCCTTTGGATAGCGGTTATCCTCAACGAAAATCTATCTACAACCTTTATCACGTGTTAAACCACTTCAACCTCTTTGGCGGCGGATATCGCAATCAAGCGCAACATCTCCTACGCTCACTGATGAGTTAACGCTCCTGCATCCCGATAAAGATCTCTGAGGTTGCTCCTAGCCCGTAATCGCTTGCTCGTATTGCTGCCCCAAAGTCTCCCAAGTGTAATGGGTTTCAATCAGGTCTCGCCCAGCTGCCGAGAGTTGAGCGCGCAACTGGGCATCGGCAAACAAGCGGCTGATTTGAGCCACATTTTCTTCTAAAGTATTAGCCCGCAAGGCTCGCAACGACACCGAGCCATCATCAACAACTAATCCTTCAAGACCACGATCACTGGCGACAACGGGAACGCCAGCAGCCATAGATTCTAAGGTTTTAAACTTCATGCCAAACCCAGTCCGCATAGGAATCACAGCCACAGTCGCCTTGTGTAGATACTCCACAATGGTTGGAACTCGTCCCGTGACAGTAATGCTGGGATTTTGGGCGAGGGCTTGCACCTGAGGGGCTGGTTTGGAGCCCACTAGCGTCAATGTGGCATCGGGATAGGTTTCTTGTAGCTTGGGGAGAATTTTTGCGCCCAAAAAGACTGCTGCATCGATATTGATGAAGTAATCTAGACCGCCTACAAACACCAACGCATGTCCGCCCGGATCTTGAGTTCGGCAGGGAAACGTTTCAAGCGCAACTCCATTGGGAATTAGCTGCACATCGGCAGTGGGTGCAAAGGTCCGCATTTGGGTTTCATCTTCATCGGTTGTCACCACCACTCGACTAAATTTTTGCGTCACTCGTCGCTCATATTTTTCTAACAACGGTAAATACAAGCGATCTCGGAAGGCATTTTCAGACGTATTAGTCGCCAGTTGATTTTGGCAGGTCCGATACAGGGAGCTATGGACATTAATTACGGTTCGCACCTGTTCTCGCCAAGCTGGGCGGACATAAATCTCATTCACGCTATGTTCGCAAGTAATCGTCTCAAACCCTCCGTTTGCGATCGCAGAATCGAGCCAAGCTTGAATTGCCGGGTCATAGCGGTATCTGACGTTAGGGGGCGTGCCGTTTAACCAAAAATCGAGCTGACGCGGCAGCTTATCCCAGACAGACCGGGACGCTTCGGCCGGAGAAGGAAATACTTTGAGTTCAGAGACCCACTCACTGAGTCCTTCAATATCAGCCTCAGAAACATCATCTGCCCGCTGCGTTACGAGGGTGATTTTATGGTTTTGAGCAAAAGTTTTGAGCAAATTAAAGGTTCTACCTTGAGTCCCGCCTTTGGTTGCGGGGTAAGGGAAAGTCGCACTAAGCATCAAAATCCTCGCCATACTCTCCCCCCATCAAAATTCCTGACAGAACCATATCATTCGCACAGACAAAAGCCACAGGCATTTGCCTGTGGCTAATAAAATTGATGTCAGGACATTACTCAGACTGCGACTAGCTAGAACCCAGCGTCTCACCGAGAATGTCTGGAGGGCAATCAATCATTTAGAGCTTGTTCAAATCCCGAGCCATATCCTTGAACATGCCCATGCTGGGACCTGGGCGACGTCTGGGCTTCGGCAATTCCGCCATCAAATCAGTCGCCGCAAAATTGACGAGCGCCGGTGCCGGGGGGGCGGCGAGTGTCTCCGGTACTGGCTCGGGTTGCGGCTCCGGCTCTGCTTGAGGCGCAGGCTCGGCTTCTTTGACTTTCTTTGCTTTTGCCGGCTTAGCTTTAGGTGCGGGCTCAGATTTAGATTCAACTGCTGGAGGCGCGGGCTTTTCTGACTTAGCGGGTGCCGGCGCTTCCGTAACTGCCTCTAAAGGCTTGATTTCCTCAGCCGGTGCGGGGGTCGAGGCTTTGGATTCTTCTTTCTCATCCAGCTCCATGTAGAACTTACCGTCACCGCCAAAAAGTTTTTTTAAAATCATCTCTTGCTACCGTCAAATCACAAATCTGGAAAAAATAATCGCTGAGCTAGACACATACGGCCAACCGAAGTGGCTGCACGAACCTCAACTTAATATCTATAACGTTAAGGTTACTTAACAAGGATCAGCTTATTTTTCGTTACCTAATTTTACATTGCCCCCGTTCCGAATCTTCCCGAGCCGTCAGTAAACCTTCCCGGAATTTAGACTGTCCGTGGGAACGACCGCTTTAGCCTGAGCAGTCGGAGCGCCGCGAGGCGTTGATGGCTGGCATTATTTTTCACAAGTCCTAATGACGAGCAGTGAGTCGGGATGCCCGAATAGATGATTCGAAAAGACTTTGAGCACTTAGAGACCTAATTCAGATCTCGCGATTTGGGCTTCGGCAAGGAGCGTTTCATCGGGCATCTCTTCCCAGGAGAACGCCCCCATCTCGGTGTAGAACTGCTGATCGTAGGCGCGGGTTTTGACGACGACAGGCATAGGGACAGCATGCCCCAACACTAGGGCCTGTTGCTTCGAATCGAGCTTTGCCAGCACCGATCGCAAACTCTGTCCACCGGAAACGCCGGTAAAAATAGCTTCAATATCTTTGTCGTCGTTTAACAGACAAGTAATTCGAGTGCCCACTTGGGACATCACTTCGTTATCGATCCCAGAAGGGCGCTGATCGACGACCAGCAGGGTGACAAAATACTTGCGCATTTCGCGAGCAATGGTGCCAAAAATCGTTTGATGCACAATACTGGAGTCGAGAAACCGATGCGCTTCTTCGATGGTGATAACCAATTGTTGAGGGCGATCGCTGGGATTTTTAGTTTGCAGAAATTTTTCTGCTTTGCGCACATAGTTGTTATGAATCCGACGGGTAATCATATTCGTCGCCAACATATACGCTAATAAGTTCGATTGGGAGCCAAACTCCACCACGACATGTCGACCGGCATCAAGAGATGCCAAGATGCGATCGATGTAGTTATGGGCACTGGCGGAACGCATATATTTAAGATTATCGAGACGGGTTAATTTACGCTGTAGTGCCATAATAGAGCCCATGTGGCCTTGTTTCGTTTCACAAAAGTCTTTGATTTCTTCATTCGTCATGTTGAGGAGCTGCACGATCCAGGATTTGCCAAATTCCGCTTGTAAAATGTTGGCGTTATCCAAACTCGCTTCAGTTAGTCCAAGTTCGTGGGTGACTAACCGTAAATCTTCAATTTCGAGCTGGTCATAGCTGAGATAAACCTCTTGGGCATCTCGTACGCCTCGGCGCTTAGTAGAAGCTGGATCCAGGGTGTAAATTTCGACCTGACCTGGAAATAGCTGCCGCAAACCTTTGACCGTACTAAAATCTTTTCCTTCGCTGACCGCTTCCCAGCCATATTCAGAATGCATATCAAACATCAGATTGACGGCTGCACGCTTACGAATGATGCCGGAAATGAGTAGACGCGTAAGAAATGATTTCCCAGTACCGGATTTCCCAAAAATACCGTTGCTGCGCTCCACAAATCGATCTAGATCGAGGCACACTGGAACTTCCATATCTAGGGGCTGCCCAATGGCAAAGTTCTTGCGCGTAGGATCTTGTTCCCAACCAAAGACGGTCCTAAAGTCTCGTTCGCTAGCGTCATACACCTGAGAAAAGTGAGCGGGAATGGTCTTAACTGGCTGAAGTTGCAATTCTGCGCTGCTTTGAACTTCAAACGAGCCAAGCCCTGTTTGGCTAACCGCCACATCGCGCGAAGTTGCCGCGAGTTCAATCGGGGTAAACATCAACATGGGGGCTAGCTCGACTGTCCCATAGGTGCTACTCCCTGCGAGAATTTGCTGCAATAAATCATTTTCGGGTCGGGGCGGATCCGATAAAATCCTATCTGAGTTGGTTCCCAAACTGACGTCGGTTAGCAAGCAAAAAAAACGCGATCGCAAACCCTGAACAACTAAAAATTTACCGACCCGCATAGTCTCTACCGAAATATCGGGATGCAGGCGGACGTCGAGTCCTTTACTAAGGGAGCCTTGAATAACAGAGCCGAGCGGGAGATCGGAGTGCATAGAAGAGCCTGCCGTCTTTAAATTGGTTCGTATGTATTGTTTCCACTATAGAACCCCTTCTCTGACGAT
The DNA here is from genome assembly GCA_038750375.1 of Cyanobacteria bacterium P01_H01_bin.15. Classification (GTDB taxonomy): domain Bacteria; phylum Cyanobacteriota; class Cyanobacteriia; order Cyanobacteriales; family JAAUTE01; genus JAAUTE01. The sequence continues at coordinate 2,025 of JBCDHF010000081.1, read as the reverse complement.
GCGTGCCGAGTTTCAGCTTTTGTAAGGTTCTATTTTGGTGATCACAAAAAACGCCGGCTTCAATGCGAGCATCAAGGGGCGTAATCCCAAGGGCTAGTCGTTCAGAAGAGCGAGCCAGTAAGCCTGCGCACACCCTGGATTATCAACCCTAATTCTTTGGTAAATTCGTGACTTGGTGACCGGTTTCAATCCAGGATTCTTTGGGCAACAGCCATCCTGAATCCGGGGATTCAAACACCTGATTTTTCCCCCTTTTTTGAGAATAGAAACCGTGCTAGATTAGCCGCATAAATACTGATAGCATCCTTGAGCCAAATGGAATAGTCGAAGCCAAGAACGTCAGGAATTTAACGCACATCATTTCAGTCATCAACTGAAGTGACACTTTGATATCCATCAATTACCAACCGAAAAATAATCCAATGGCAACTTATCCTCGTCCCTTATTTTCTTTATCTGAAAGACCCCAATTTGTATGGAATAACATTTCAGGAGCAACGAAATATAATTTGGTAATGTGTGACCCTTCAACTAATGATACCCTCTGGACAGCGAACGATAAGGACAGCAAACTAACGGTAGAGACAATACTAGATAGGAACGGTAAGGAGTTTTCGGTCGCTGATTACCCTGAAGGTGAACCCTCGCTCTCTGAAAATATTGCGTACGAACTATCTATAACAACGGAAACAGTTGAAACAACAGGGCAAGTTGTCATTTATTGTCTTGAGGAGTACGTCCGGCAAGCTGTACAGCAATATGAAGATTATCAAAAATATATGGAAGACACAGATACAGAGGCTGCTAAGAAATGGTTTCGTGCTAAGGACTTCTTTGCTGTGTATGACGACCCATTATTTCGCGATGCACGGCCTTGGCGACGAATATGCTTGAATGTAACACTGAGTTAAGAAAGTTTGGCTGTCTCCCTGATTTTCTTCAAAGCAAAAAAGTTTATTAATCACTCTGCTCAGATAAGGCTTTGGTTTTGATACTGGAGCCTTATTTTGTATAGAGTGTGGTTGAAATTAAAGTTCCGTATTTTATAAGATTGCATTGTATGTGGTAGTTTTTGGGCTGGCAACGCAGCGCAATAGTCAAAAAAAGAGGAGAACTAGTCAATGAGAAGCATTTTGAGTGTATTTGTAGCTTTAAATGGCATTCTCCTGCTTAGTTCACTCCAAAAATCAGCGACTGTTCAGGCTGAGACGGCTAGTCAAATTCGTCCAGACCAAACTATATCCACCCCCACAGAAGTTAGACGGGCAGGCCAGCAATTAGAAATTATCAGAGGCACAGAAGCTGGCAAAAATCTTTTTCACAGCTTCCTAGAATTTTCGGTGGGCATCAATGATTCAGTAGAGTTCATCAATAATAACCCCTCAATCCAAAACGTAATTAATCGCGTGACGGGGTCTTCTCCTTCCCATATTTTGGGTCAGCTCAAAGCAGGAGGCACCGCGCCAAATTTTGACCTGTTTTTGCTCAATCCTAATGGCATTATATTTGGTCCCAATTCCTCCCTCGATATCAATGGATCATTTTTAGCAACGACCGCTGACAGCATTCAGTTCGGTACAACTGGCGAATTCAGTGCGATAAATCCCAGTGATCCTTCTCTCTTGACGGTTCTTCCATCCGCCTTATTTTTTAATCGAAGTAGAACTCAACCAATAAGCATCAGCGGCAGTAATGAGATTCTTGATCCAAGACCTGGGTTGGCCGTCGTGCGCGGAGAGAATCTTTTATTTTTGGGTGGTGATATCAATATTGATGCAGCCACTCTAGAAGCACCGAACGGAAGGATAGATCTAGGCGGTTTATCAAGTGCGGGAGCTATTGCTCTGAACTATGATCAAGACGGTCTACAAGCAGGCTTTTCGAATGATATCCCAAGAGCGAATGTGTCAATCTCTAACGCATCATTGCTTGAGGTGACGGATCAAGGAAATGGCAGTATCAATATCAATGCACAGGATATTGTGATTTCAGGTTTGAGTGAAATTTATGCAGGAATTGCTTCAG
>JBCDHF010000080.1:0-13529 GCA_038750375.1 Cyanobacteria bacterium P01_H01_bin.15 | reverse complement strand
CTGTCATCTCAGTGGTTTGTGTCGTCAAGCGCAAGCAGACCAACGTAAAGGTTGTCAGCGCCGGATAAGCAGAAACGTTAAGAGTAACCAGGAAAATATCACGATCAAGCCGCCGAAACGCCGTTCGTAACGTCCGAAATAAAATGACGTAGAGCAGATAAGAACTTAAAACGGTGACTAGCAACTTGCCGCTAACAATAGCCAGCGCGCCCCAGCTAATGGATGGTAATCGCCAGTGCCAAAAAACAAACAGTTGCTCCGCGATTCCGTTCACGGATCAGCTCCCTAGCGCAAATCCAGGCGGAGGCCTGGCAGTAACTTCTGGAGATTTTTGAGAGATTTCCCTTGCCAAGGGATGTCTTGAGAGCCAATGACAGTGGCGCTGATAGTTTTGGCTTTCCGAAGATTAATCACAAATTTAGAAATCATACTGATGCCGGAGCTATTCAGAAACTGTAGCTTGCTGAGATCCAGAATCACTTCAGACGGTGCTGGCTCGATCAGTTGACTCAGAATTTCAGCAATCGGAGCGTATTCTTTGGGTCCGCTCAGACGCAAAGAGCCGATGAATTCAACGGTGGCGCTTTCTGGTTGAAAGTTAACTTGATAATTTTCTCCCTCAATTGTTTGGGCACCCATCGCTGTAAACCGCCTGAAAAGAACGTTTCTTACTGGCCCCATATCTTAGATCAAAAGAATTCACCTTAGGAATCTCTTGACCCGGCGTGAAGAGCGTGATCCGGGGGAGGATATTTACTCGCCAATACCTCTCTGCGAACGCAAACACAATCGTCTCACATTCAAGTAGCGATGGTAACGTCAGGGACTCTGCTCCAGAGAAATGATTATTGCCTCCGCCAAATCGCTTAGGAGGCTTCTGATTTTGAGTTGCCTAATTCCAGCGCGTTCTGGCATGCAGCCTCCACCTTACGAAGGCGGCGATGGCTATAACAACCTGAACTCTATACAGAAACGTTCGTCACAACATATTAAGAACAGTCACTAACGCGATGAATTCCAAGATTGCGATAGCTATATTGAGACAGATTCAAGCCGTCTCGCTGCCAATTTAATAGAGACGCCCCTTCGCATTTATGGCTTATTTGGGTTTTAAGGGATCACTCGGTCGGTGGATTGCGGGTTTATTAGCTTGTATCGGATTAGGTATCCCCATCGAAGTTCGAGCTGTGGGAAATTTTTGTCAGCTGAGCGAGGCTGAGATTTCCCGTCAAGACCAACTACTCACGAAAACCCTGACCGGAGATGCGGCTGCCCGACAGCAATATCAGGCACTAGTACAGCAAAATGCGCGGCAACTCCAGCAATGTCGAGCGGGGCATTGGTTACAGACCCAGGCCGTCTGGTTACGCCTATATCCCTGCGACACCCAGCCGGGTCAAATTGAGCGCGTTCTGGATCGCATTGTGGCCCAAGGCTATAACGAGATTTATTTGGAAGTTTTTTATAATTCCCAAGTTTTGCTGCCAGCCAGTCAAAATCAGACGCCGTGGGAATCGGTGGCACTGCAACCTCGCAACGCCGATCTATTAGCCGACACAATCAAAAAAGGTCGTGAGCGCGGATTAAAAGTTTATGCCTGGCTATCGAGTTTGAACTTTGGGTACAACTATGCCCAACGACCCGATCGTCAAAAGACGCTAGCGCGCAACGCGAAGGGGCAAAACTCCTTAGAGATTGTTCACGATCAATCCCAAGCCTTTGTTGATCCTTACAGTTCCCAAGCCCAAACGGATTATCGTCAGCTCCTGACTGCCGTTCTGCAGCGCCAGCCCGACGGCATTTTGTTCGACTACATTCGCTATCCGCGCGGAACTGGCGCTCATTCTGTGGTGAGCCGCGTTCAGGATTTGTGGATCTATAGCGATGCCTCCCGACAGGCGCTAGCTGGACGTGCTCAAAATCAACAAGGGCGCTACCTCATCGCAGAGTATTTAGAACAGGGATATTTAACAGTCGATCACCTTAAGCACGCCCAAGCCCGCTTCCCAAAAGAATCCGTCCCTCGCTGGCAAGGACGAACCCCCGACAGCAATGAATTAAAGTGGGCATCTATTAAGCGCCGTGATCACTATCAACAAGAACTTTGGATTTTGTCTGTTGCTCACGCAGCCCAGGGCGTCATTGATTTTCTGCATCAAATGGCGGGCATGGCCAAACAGCGGGGGATTCCAGCTGGAGCCGTCTTTTTCCCCGATGGCAATCGCACAGTTGGGCAAAACGGATTTGATTCTCGTTTGCAGGCCTGGAACCGCTTTTCTACCGCCTTGGAATGGCATGCGATGGCTTATGGAGTGTGCGGCGATCCTAGCTGCATTACAGAGTTAGTCAGTCCTGTCGCCCAAACCGCCCCTGATCAAACGCGAGTGGTTCCGGCCATAACCGGTCATTGGGGACAACGATTTAAAGATCGTCCCACCCTTGAGGCACAAATGGCTGATATCCGAGCCAAACATCCCAATATTCGGGCGATGAGCCATTTTTCTTTTGGCTGGCAACACCCAACCTTCGATCGCGAACGTCAAGCCTGTGAAATTTAAGCTTAATTTCGGGATATTTATTTCAGATTCCAGCGTCGTCGAAATATCTCTTTAGAAAACCCTAGGAAAGCCGAGAGAGCGATTGTGTTAGAATTTCTGAGGATTTTGACCTAAAACGCCCCGGGCGGCTTTTTAAGCCCAAAAATATCGAAGATCGTCAGGAGTACTGCATGACAAGCTCTTATAGTGCTGACCAAATTCAAGTTTTGGAAGGTCTAGACCCGGTTCGTAAACGACCCGGGATGTATATCGGCACCACAGGACCTCGAGGACTGCATCATTTGGTTTATGAGGTCGTCGATAATTCCATCGATGAAGCACTAGCTGGACACTGTACTCATATCGAAGTTGATCTTAATGGAGATGGGTCAGTAACCGTAACTGATGATGGTCGAGGTATTCCGACTGATAAGCATCCCACGACTGGTAAGTCAGCTCTGGAAACCGTTATGACTGTGCTCCACGCAGGCGGCAAGTTCGGCGGCGGTGGCTACAAAGTATCTGGTGGCTTGCACGGTGTTGGTGTCTCGGTGGTCAATGCTCTGTCGGAATGGGTAGAAGTAACGGTCTGGCGCGACCAAAAAACCCATCGCCAACGCTACGAGCGAGGCAATCCCCAGGGAGAACTTGCGATTGAGAAAGGTAAAACCGATCGCCGAGGGACCCAGGTCAATTTTTTACCTGACGCCGAGATTTTTAAAGACGGTATTCTGTTTGAATTCAGCACGCTAGCGGGACGTTTGCGGGAACTGGCTTATTTGAACGCAGGTGTCAAGATTACATTCAGCGACTGCAGAACTGGCAGTGAACGCTCCGATACTTATTTTTATGAAGGCGGCATTAAAGAATATGTCGCCTACATGACCCGAGAAAAGCAAGCCCTGCACCCTGACATTATCTATGTTTCGGGCGAAAAGAATGGCACTCAAGTCGAGGTCGCACTGCAATGGTGCTTGGATGCTTACAGCGATAGCCTGTATGGGTTTGCCAACAATATTCGGACAGTAGATGGCGGGACCCATCTCGAAGGTCTAAAAACGGTGCTGACTCGCACTCTCAATACGTTTGCTCGGAAACGCAGCAAGCTTAAAGATGGTGATTCCAATCTGAGTGGCGAAAATATTCGGGAAGGGCTAACTGGGGTGATTTCGGTCAAGGTGCCGGAACCGGAATTTGAAGGTCAAACCAAAACGAAGTTGGGCAACACCGAAGTTCGCGGGATTGTGGACTCTTTGGTCGGCGAAGTTCTCAACGAGTTTTTGGAATTTAATTTGTCCGTCGGGGACACCATTCTCGAAAAGGCAATTCAGGCATTTAAAGCGGCTGAAGCTGCTCGCCGCGCCCGAGAACTGGTGCGTCGCAAGTCGGTCCTCGAATCTTCGCCGTTACCCGGAAAACTAGCTGATTGCAGTAGCCGCGATCCGGCCCAATCAGAGATTTATCTGGTGGAGGGCGACTCAGCAGGGGGCTCCGCGAAGCAAGGCCGCGATCGTATGTTCCAGGCAATCCTCCCCTTGCGCGGCAAGATTCTTAATATTGAGAAAACTGACGACTCCAAGATTTATAAGAATAACGAGATCCAATCCATGATCTCGGCGTTGGGCTTAGGCATAAAAGGCGAAGAGTTTGATTCGTCTCAACTGCGGTATCACCGGATCATTATCATGACCGACGCGGACGTAGATGGGGCTCATATTCGCACCCTGCTACTGACCTTTTTCTATCGCTATCAGCGTTCTCTGGTAGACCAGGGCTATATTTATGTCGCCTGTCCGCCACTGTACAAGTTAGAGCGAGGTCGTCAGCATCAATATTGCTATAGCGATCGCGAACTCGAAGATGCTATTCGGGCGTTGCCGTCCAATGCCAACTACAACATTCAGCGGTTTAAGGGTTTGGGTGAGATGATGCCGACTCAACTGTGGAACACCACCATGAATCCGGAGACTCGGACCCTCAAGCGAATCGAAATTGAAGATGCGGCGGAAGCTGATCGTATGTTTACGGTGTTAATGGGCGATCGCGTCGCCCCTCGTCGGGAATTTATCGAAGCATACGGCTCTCAACTGAACCTAGACGATCTCGACATCTAACTTCGCCATTAATGTGTTTCGACCCCAAGTCACCGTTATTTTGGCAATCAGCGCTGACGGCAAAATTAGTACCCGGACCTCTGTTCCCGCAAGGTTCGGGTCTCTTGCTGATCGCAAACATTTAGAGCAACAGATTGCAAATGCTGACGGGGTTTTGATCGGAGCTGGAACAGTTCGGGCCTATGGCACCACCATGCGCGTACTCTCCCCAGAATTGATTGACGAGCGACTAGCCCGGGGGCAGCCCCCTCAACCGGTGCAAATTTTAGTATCCGGGTCTGGTAATTGCGATCGCAATTGGCATTTCTTTCAGCAACCGGTCCCTCGGTGGCTGTTAACCCTAGAGCGCTGTGAGCATCGTTGGGAGTCCCCGAGTTTTGAACGAGTTCTACAAGCCGGAGTTTCCGCTATCGATTGGTCTCTGGCGTTAAGAAAGCTAAGGGAGTTGAGCATCAAAAAACTGGCTGTACTCGGCGGTAGCGTGTTGGTGGGCTCCCTGCTCAACGCTGGTTATGTCGATGAGCTTTGGTTAACCGTCTGCCCCCTGCTGTTTGGCGCAGGAGTAAATGTGATCGCAAAAGCGGGTCTAGTAGAACCGAAACAATTGACCTTGCTCTCTGCCGAAAAGATTGAGCAAGAAGTTTTTTTACACTACCGAATCAGCGCAGCTCCTAACCGTTGATCGGACCATATTCCCGCCCTCGCCAGCGCGTCGGTTGTCGACTAGCGGAAATAAAGACCCGCAGCACAGCCAAAGGATCTGCTAAGGGTGATAGCCAGAAAAATAGTGAACTGCGATCACAAGCGTCAAAATCATAGGAGCCCCGAATCGCTAACAGCATTGCCCAACGGACGGCGAGTAGACCCAGGTTCAGTCCGAATAAGATGCGTAAACTGAGCGAGTCAGCCCCTAACGCCAGCAGCAGACCACTGAAAAATACGAGAAAAATCGGCAACCCTTGAACCATGAACAATTGCCAGAGTTCAAGCCTGAGCTGCCCCGGAGAAGCCGCATCTTTAAGATCTAAGGAGCGTCCCCATTCATCCCAGGTTTCTTGGGCGCCGTCATACATACGGACTTTAATCACATCTGAGCCATCTAAGAAACCGACGCGATACCCGGCCTGAGCAATCTCCCGTGCCAAGGTCACGTCATCGCAAAAAGAACTGGCAGCGGAAGTATAACCACCAACTGCGTCTAGCACAGAACGACGACAGAAAAAACATTGCCCATTTGCCATCACCTGCTTGGGATTACTAGAGCGGCTACCGGCCACATCAAACCGAAAGAGCAACGTCATCAGCAGGGCTGGCTGTAACCACCACTCTCCTGGGTATTTCAATAAAAATCTCGGTGCGAGAGAAATCAAATCGTAGTTCTCCGCTTCTGCCGTACGGAGCAAGCTAGCCACTAAACCAGGCTGAGGCTGAGTATCCGCATCAATGCCGAGAAACCACTCCGCTTGAATTGCCGAATTGCGAAAACCATAGTCAAGAGCCCATGGACGGCCGACCCAACCCGTTGGCAGTGGATCGTCTGTACGTAGACGAATACGAGGATCCTGCTCGCCCGCCGCCAACACTAACTCTGACGTGCCGTCCTGGGAGCGACTATCCACAATTGTGATTTCGCGCACTTCATGGGTCTGATGACTCAACCCGGCGAGACAAGGACTTAATCGTTCAGCCTCATTGAGAGTCGGGACCACCACACTCACCGAGCCGAAATGAGATTGCTCGGGACTCGCGGGCTGTAATGGTCCAATTCGAATCGCCCCTTTGATAAGTCGGGTTAGCAATAGCAAGCAGGCTGGCACCTGCAAAATAAGCAACGCCAGGCTTAAACCGCCCAGCGTCGCTTCTGACATTAATCCTGTCATTTAAAATCCTTTTACTCTTGGGCCGCACCAACCGATGCAACAGGCATATTAACATCAGCCGAGTTAGCGCCCTGGGGAAAGAAGGTGCCCGGGTTGCCGAGATAATAGAAAAGGAGCACAGGACCAATCCCGAAAAAGAGACCCAAGAGCACAGGAACGTAGATACCACCGGCAATGCTCATAATGGCAGCAAAGCCAAAATTGGCTAAATAAATCGCGAGCGGAACACCAATCCGATTAACTGGCAAAGTCACAGGTCGGAATTGCCATAGCACGCTAGCAACGGTCATAAAGAGGGCTCCAGTCCCCATCCAGCCAGCAAAGTTCTGATACGGCATTCCGAAAAAAGCACCGGGCTGATCCCACAACCAGAAAGGAACTTCAGTCTGACTCATCGCCGGGTCAAGGACAAAATCCCAAGAGGTCAGCATGACGGACCCCATAGTTACTGCCCCGAACCAGCGGAACCAAGTCGGTACAGCAAGAGATTCAAAGCCTACACGCGCAATCAGAAATGTGCAGCAACCAAGATAAAACCAGGACAAGGGAATGGTGAAGGGAACAAGGCCGCCAAACTTGTAGCCCAAGCCGGAAAGGTAGTGATATTCGCCAAAGGGGAAGCCGGTACTGGTACCCAGGAGCTCACTGCACAGAGACAGACAAACGGCAGACGCCATGAAAGTCAGCAGTTGCCAAGCTCCCAAAATCCGTAAGCCGTAGAGAATAACCGCAATAGTGCCGAGCAACATATAAACAACACCACCGCCAGCCATTGACAAGCCAAATGCTTTCAGACCAATCTCTGGCAATTGAGCAATAAACTCGGGGTTGGGCAAAACCAGCAGCAAACCAGCCAACCCAAAAACCATCGAGACGATATGCCCGATCAAAAAACCCTTTTCAGCAGTGACACGTTGACGCATGTATCGTTTTAACCTCCCAATCCGGTTAACTTAATTTCAAAACTTCTGACCTTGCCCGTCTGTGCCAGGCGAACGCTTACCTGCATAAGCTGATATGAACTGCGTCGCCGTATCAAAAATTTCTTAGTGACAGTATTTTACAAAAGTTTATAAATTTACGTAAGCCACTAAATCAGAATTTCTCTGCGTATATAGTAGCTCCGTGATCGCAAATGCAAAATATTTTCAACAAGCGTCAAGGAGAACAAAATTATGGGTAACGAACTTTAAGCCACGAGAGCTATTCGCTACCACAATTAACAGTCAGACAATAATTCCTGGCGAGGTAACCCCAAAATGCTAGGCGGGGCAAGGTTCAGACCGCTTACTGCTAACAACCGAGCGAATAGTATGAATTAGGGCTTTTGGCTCAACGGGCTTAATCAGATAAGCATCCGCCCCGCAGCGTTTAGCCCAATGCTCATCAACTAACGTGTCTTTGCTCGAACACATAACCACAGGAATTTTTGCAGTCCGAGGATCTTTGCGAATATGCCGGCAGAGATCATAGCCGTTCATATTGGGCATGACGACATCAAGAACGATAAAGTCTGGCAAGGACTTTTCTAACTCAGCAATGGCTTCCATTCCATCACAAGCGCTTACGACTCGCAGTCCAAATTTCTTGAGGAGCGAGCAATAAAACTCGCGTTGGCTACGACTATCGTCAACAATTAGTGCGGTTACCATTGATCCAAACCTATTTTTCTGCGAAACAATATTTCTGGCAGTAGACCTAAGTTAAAAGCTTGACGGTACGAAGCACTTGAGGCAGAAGGCTCAATTGTTCATAGGACTAAAGTCCCCCTTGCCTGTAACAGACTAGGGCAGCGGTCTTCATGTTCCAAAAAAAACTGCGTGTATTGGTCTGAATTCCTGAGTAGATTATTCTGAAGCCATAACCGGTCTGTTGTGCTCTGCGCCAGAATGCCTTGGCTATCTTTAATTTTTTAATAGCTTAGTTTCCAAACGGTGTGGCTAGCAGTTAACTCTTTGCCAAAGTGGCGATTGCGATATCCGGACTACTCACACGATTTACTATGTCAAATCAGTTTTATTTAGGACGTTTTGTTCCTGATGTTGGATGAACATGATTCGGATCTTGCTGGTTGACGATCAGGCGTTAATTCGTCGGGCGCTGCGGACATTGCTGACGGACGAGCCGGGCCTAGTCGTTGTAGGCGAAGAAGAAAATGGTCAAGCAGCGTTGGATGCGGTCGCGGTGCTCATGCCGGATATTGTCCTGATGGATATACAGATGCCGGTCCTCAATGGCATTGAGGCGACTCGGCTAATCAGTCGGCAATTCCCTACCGTCAAAGTTTTGATTTTGAGCGTAGATGACGACTATCAATGTGTGGCTCCGGCGCTGCGCAACGGAGCGGCAGGCTATCTTCTCAAGGAAACGCCGCCAGAAGAATTAGCCTTAGCAATTGAAGCGGTTTATCGTGGATTCCATGTTTGTCGCGGCATTTGGCAGGAGCTGATATCCCATATTCCCGAACCAACGCCCAAAGATTTACCGTCGCTGAAAGACCTGACACCCCGAGAGCAGGAGATTTTGGGGCTCATTTCCCAGGGGGCAACTAATCAAGAAATTGCGGATCGTCTGCATATTTCGCTAAAGACAGTCAAAAATCATGTAACCAGTATTTTGAGTCGCTTGAATCTTCGCGATCGCACGCAAGCCGCCATTTTTGCTAATACGGGTCGTAAGGTCTCTGCGACGGAATAGTGTAGCCTCTGCAAGAAAGCTTTAAATTCCCTGCTTACCCACGGCACCGATAGGCAAATTGGCCGTCCTAAGCCTCGGTTGATCGCTTCGCATGCATGCTCAGAGGAGCAGGCTGCGATAAAATCGGCTGCGATATCCCCTTCCGGAAAATATTTCGATGGTCGATTATCTAGTCAGAGTTTGTATTTTTGCGAGTTTTTTCTCAATTTTTGCGTTGGGCTTAAATTTGCAGTGGGGCTTTGCAGGTCTAATTAATTTTGGACACGTCGCCTTTATGACCTTGGGGGCCTACGCCACGGTTTTACTGAGTTCTCAAGGAGTGCCAATCTTGATTGCAGTTGGGGTGGGCGCGCTATTAGCAGCAGGACTTGGGCTGCTGGTTGGGACCTCAACGCTACGCCTACGAGAAGATTATCTGTCCATCGTCACCATTGGGGTTTCGGAAGTCATTCGGTTGGTAGCCAATAACGAAGAATGGCTCACGCGGGGAAGCTTTGGCGTGCAGAGCTATCCCTTGCCGTTGGGAGCCTGGGAGCCCGGTGGATTCGGCAAGGTCATCCTGTTTTTGATTTTGGCTGCGTTGGGTATCTTCGCCAGTACTCAGCTTTGGCAAGGGTTGAGTCGCCGTCGTCGGGCGGGGAAAAAGGGCAAAGTCAATGACTGGGTTATGACCCTGATTGCACAAACTTTGATTGGGTCAGTCACCATTAATGGATTTGTTGCGATCGCAAATTATCAGTACAAAGTGGGGCTAATGATTTTGGCTCTGCTGTCTTTGGCGCTGGTTTTTTGGGGACTGGAGTTTATTACCCATTCGCCGTGGGGTCGGGTGCTTAAAGCGATTCGAGAAGATGAAGAAATTCCAAGAGCGTTAGGGAAAAGCGTATTTTGGTATAAGTTGCAGGCGTTTATGCTGGGCGGCGTCATTGCCGGAATTGGAGGCGCATTTTACGCGTGGCAGCTCACAACAGTCTATCCGAGTAGTTTTGACCCTTTGGTGACGTTTAATGCTTGGACCATGGTGGTTTTGGGCGGTGCGGGGAGTAATCCAGGAGCGGTCTTAGGCGCAGTTATTTTTTGGATCTATGATTCGGTGACGCGTTTTGTCTTGAGCGATTTGCCGTGGCTTGACGCGGGGCGAATTGGCGCTTTTCGCCTGATGGCAATTGGTTTGATTTTGATGGTTATGATGCGTTGGCGGCCCCAGGGAATTCTAGGTAATAAAGACGAGTTAACGCTGACTAAATAGAGATTCGATCATTTTCAGATTTTGATTAATACGAGAGTTTCCATGAACCATTCGGCAACCCCTCAACCGCTAACTCTAAGGACGGCGCCTCTGCTAACGGCTAATAATCTATACAAAAGCTTTGGCGGTATAAAAGCCGTTAATGGAGCGAGTATTCAAGTTCCGACTGGAAGCATTACGGGACTTATTGGACCTAATGGAGCGGGAAAAACAACGTTGTTTAATTTGTTGTCGAATTTTATTCATCCTGATAAAGGAACGGTGATTTTCGATGGCATGCCGATTCAGGATTTACCGCCTCACAAGATTGCACAACAGGGTTTTATACGGACCTTTCAGGTGGCGCGAGTATTGTCACGGCTGTCGGTATTAGAGAATATGATGTTAGCCGCTCCGAAGCAAACGGGAGAGTATTTTTTGCAGGCGTGGTTCAAGCAGGGTCAGTGGCGTCGGGAAGAAAAAGCGAATCGTGAACTCGCGATGGAAATTTTGGAGTCGGTGGGGCTGGCCAAAAAATCTAAAGATTATGCCGGCGCACTTTCGGGAGGGCAACGGAAGTTATTGGAGATGGCGCGGGCGTTGATGGTAAAACCGAAGCTGGTGTTGTTAGATGAGCCAGCAGCGGGCGTTAATCCGACGCTGATTGGTCAGATTTGTGAACATATCACCACTTGGAATCTGCACGGCATTTCGTTTTTGATTATTGAACATAATATGGATGTGATTATGTCGCTTTGCGATCGCGTATGGGTATTGGCAGAGGGGCAAAACCTGGCAGACGGGACGCCGAGTGAGATTCAGAGTAATTCGGAAGTATTAGAAGCCTATTTGGGGGGCTGATGGATAAGGCGGCGTGGATTGAGCGGCTGGCACTTCAGCGGCATCCGGAGGGCGGGTATTATTCAGAGATTTATCGGTCTGAGGTGGCGATTTCAACTCAGCGAGAGGGGCGGGAGCGCTCCTTGTTGACTTCGATTTATTTTTTGTTGACGGATGATAGTCCGGTTGATCATTTCCATTTGAATCAGTCGGATATTTTGCACTATTTCCATGCGGGGTCGCCGGTTACGTATTTGGTGATTGATCCGGTAGGGAGTTTGCAGGAGTTTACGTTGGGGTTGGATCTGGCCAAGGGGGAAGTGCCCCAGTTGTTGGTGCCGGGTGGGTATTGGAAAGCGGCGGTTTTGAAGGAAGGGTCGTTTGGGCTGTTGGGTGAAGCGGTAGCGCCGGGGTTTGATTTTCGGGATATGCAGTTGGCGACAGCCGATGATTTTCAGGCCAAGTTTCCGGAGTTATGGTCTCAGGTTGAGCCTTATGTACACGCTGCTGTTTAACCCAGGAAATTTGGGAATAGCATTTTGAATGCACCAGCTAGTAGGGCCACAATTAGGCCGGAAATGACGGCTCGGTTGACAAATTCTTGGGTGTCGATGCGCTTGTCTAGCCCGTCTACTTTTTCCGAAACGGACTTGATTTCGCCTTTAAGTTCAGTCTCTATACGGTCAATTTTTCCATCCAATCGAGCAATATCGACCCTTACATCGGCAATATCTTGCTTGGTTTCACTGAGTTGATTGTTGGATTGCTGAAGCTGCCGTTGGATTTGCCCGAGCACGTCTTTAAGTTCGAACTCGGCTTGAACTGTCATCTTGCCGTTTTTTGAAGTCTTTCTATTGATTTTAGCTGAGAATTCAGGGCTGAATCTTTGAACCGAGAGCGTAATCCCTGCCAGGTGAGCTGTTTGAGGACACTACATCTGGGAAGCTACTACAATTTCGGGAAATGGTTACAGTTTTTAAGCAAATGCCTGAAGGACAGTTCGAATTCGACGTCTTCATCTCTTACAGTTCCAAGGATGAGGACTGGGTAGAAGAGACGTTACTCAAGCGTTTGGAGAGTCACGGGCTGAAAGTTTGTATTGATTTTCGGGATTTTAAGCCAGGATTGCCGAGTCTCGAAAATATGCAGTGGGCAGCAAGGGTCAGTCGCCAGACAGTTTTTGTGTGGACTCAGAACTTTTTTGATAGTGAGTGGACAAACCTTGAAACTTTGCTGCTTCAGACAAAAGATCCGACCAATCGAACGCAGCGGTTCATTCCAGTTAGGAAAGAGAAATACAACAATATTCCCGATAAGCTGAGCATTTTTACGTTTGTCGATTTCACGAAACCAAGTCGGGAGGCGCTTGCTTGGCGGCAGTTGTTGAAAGCGCTGGGAAAGTCGCTTGAGTCAGAAACCGCAAAACCGAAAGCCCAAGCAGGCTGGTTTCTGGCTCATCCTTACGCAATGCCGGATGACTTTACTGGGCGAGTTCAGGAACGACAGCTTCTAAGTGATTGGCTGGAAAATGAGCCGCAGAAGAATTTGTTTGTGTTGAGGGCACTGGGCGGATTTGGGAAGAGTGCGTTGACTTGGCATTGGTTGCTGAAGGATGTGGACCGGAATCGCTGGACTCGGGTGGTTTGGTGGAGCTTTTATGAGGAGAATGCTGGGTTTGAGAATTTTGTATCGGCAACGCTTAAGAAATTTACTGTTGAACCCAAGCAAGGATTACGTCCACAAGTTGATCAGTTATTAAAACTGCTCGAAGAATCAGGAATTTTATTTGTGCTGGGTGGATTCGAGCGGGTGTTGCGGGCGTATGGAGGTTTAGGCTCTTGCTATCAAGGCGATGAAGCGCGAGACGAGGAAGCTAAAGGGCGGGATTGTGTGAATCCGTTGGCGCAGGGGTTTTTGAGATATTTGGCGACGGTGCCGAGGTTGGGTGGCAAGGTTTTGATGTCTACGCGGTTGCGACCGACTGCGGTGGAAGATCGCGGTGATGTTTTGAGCGGTTGTCGGGAAGAAGAGTTAACAGACCTGTCGCCGGAAGATGCCGTTGCGTATTTTCGACAAAAAGGAATCAAAGGCACTCGGGTAGAGATTGAGCAAGTTTGCGCGCAGTATAAGTTTCACCCCTTGAGTTTACGGCTGTTGGCTGGTTTGGCTCTGAAGAAGCGTTTGCGGCATCGCGGCGATATCAAAGCGGTTCAAGGATTAGATATTTCTGGGG
>JBCDHF010000079.1:0-13614 GCA_038750375.1 Cyanobacteria bacterium P01_H01_bin.15 | reverse complement strand
GCTGTTGAGGACAAAACGAAAAGGCGCAGGCGGCATCCCTGGACCGCGCTGCTCTGGCTCCGGAAATAAGTCCTCAAACAATTTCCATTCCAGGTCTGTCAATCCTTCAAAACGCCCAGCCATCCTCTTCTTTGTTCTTTCTATTCTATGATAGTGGGATAGATTCAAGGTATTTCCACTGCCCTTTGACTTTCACGTAAGTCTCATTCACTTTCCAGGAATCATTGGTTGGGCGTAGATGGGGACGGCAGCGCTTGTCCAGTTCCGGTCCATACTGCAAGACCCATCGATGGATGGTGATGTGGTCTACCGAGAGTCCTCGTTCTGCCATCATTTCTTCAAGGTCCCGATAGCTCAGGGAATAGCGGGTATATCAGCGGACGTTGAGTAGGATGATTTCAGGCTGGAAGTGCTTCCACTTGAATAGGACGGATTGAGCCATTGACTCGGATCAATTAGGGGAATGATAGCGAGCCCAATCCTATCATTCTCCTGTTTTTGCGACAGAACCTAAATTCTTGCGCAAATGTGCGCGCTGGTCCCAGATGGCAACTTTTAATGGGTTGTTTGAGCAAATTTTTACTAGAGACATTTTGCTAGTTCTATCCCTTAATAAGACAGTACAAAGCGCTCAAGAGAAAATGATACTGTTGCTATCAATCGTGCTGACTCCTAATAAGAATGCTAGGTCGTCGCCACCTAAGCTAACTGTAGTATCGCCATTGCTAGTGATCGTCAAGTCCTCAAAACCAATACCGAGACCGCCAATACCAAGTTTGTCGATTTCGGCTTCGAAGTCTGTAATAGTGTTAGCCGCGGTGGGAATTTCGCCCGTAACAATCCAAAATTCGTCGCTATCAACGCCTCCTGTAACCAGGTTTTCACCACCGGAACCAACAAAAAAGCGGTCATTGCCTTCACCCGCGATCGCCCTATCCCCAGTTCCTAGGAAGAACGTATCATCGCCATCGCCACCATACAAGCGAGTACCACCCTCACTAAGAGTAGAGTCAAGTGTATCGTTACCGTCATTGCCATAGGCGCGATCGCGTGAACCCAAAATTAGCTCGTCATCACCGTCGCCGCCGTAGAGTCGGTTGGAGCCTTTTCCTTGACTAGAGTCGAGAATATCGTTGCCCGAACCGCCAAAGGAGCGATCGCCGCTGCCCAAAATCTGCTCATCATTGCCAGAGCCAAGGTAGATGCGACTGCTGGGTAAACCAGCTGGGTTAGTAACTGTTTCAACAAAGTCGTCCCCGGCTCCAGAGAATAGCAGTTGATTGATCCCGGTAAAGTTTGGAGCAACGGCGCTATCAAATATATCATCGTCACCGGTGCCGAACACAAGTTGGGATTGTGCGTCACCCCCTTCAAAAAGTAAAGACTGAACGCGGCTGTCGCTTACATCTACTCCAGTCAAAACAACAAGCACTTCATTCTCAAACCGAATTTCGCTGCCGCCGAAAGTTAACGCTGCTTGTGTCAGCTCTCCCGTCAGCGCCAGTTTATCAACCGCCAGCTCAAAGTCTGTAATTGTGTCGGTGCCCTCTCCAACACTAAGCTCAAACGTATCGACTCCGCCACCACCAGTCAGAATGTCGTTGCCCAAGCCGCCACGCAATGTGTCATCACCGGCGTCGCCCGAAAGAGTATCGTCTCCCGCTCCTCCCAGGAGTATATCGTCGCCACCTTTGCCTTCAAGCTGATCGTCTCCTGCACCGCCACTAAGAATATCGTCGCCGCCGGTTGCTCCTCCCGGTTCGCTGCCATTGCCGTCGCCGCGTAGGATATCGTCACCATCGCCGCCTGAGAGAATATCGTTGCCGAAAGTTCCTCCAATTTCAATATTTTCCGTCATCTGAAGCTGGAAAGAACGAACCGCTTGGCGCAACACTCCATCATCGATTACAGGCACCGTTAGCACCTTACTAACCTCCCCGGGCTCGAAGATAATTTCGTTTCTAAGTCCCTCAAAATGGATGCCGTCATTAGCGGAGCCGTCAGTGGTTTCCATGTTGAGGGTTAACCAAGTATTTGGATTGCCCGAGCGCACAATACTAAACTCGGCTAAACCTTCAGCTTCAGAAATAGCGGGCTCGGAAATAAAAATTCGCGCTCCAGCGTCGAAAAATTCTCCTAGCTCAATGACGACTGGCGTTTCTGAGTTGGAGTTCTCTTCGTCCTGTGTCGCGTTAGTTTCTAAAGCAGTGCTTCCTTCTGTAACTAAATCAAGATCATCGATGGACTGAGTAACTTCAACGCCAGGAGTCACCAATAAAATCGCATTACCTGCTTGATAGAGATCGTAATTGAAACCGTTTTCAGAGAAAATGCCAGAATATTCGAATATTCCCTCAGGATCCAAAATTAAATCCGCCCCGAAATTACTGTCAGTATCCGCATCGACAATGAGTGTGTTGGAAGTCGTGGAAAGGTTGACTAAGCTTACCGGGTCTACAGTTAGTACATTGCTGCCATAATTGCGGATGTCGATCGCTTCGATATCCCGCACGCGATCGCCAAAGGCTAAATCCATTAAATTCCAGGATTGATCAGTCTGTCCGTTTAGTAGGAGAACATCTAAACCGCCGCCGCCATCGACTCGGCGGAAGTTGCTATCGGCAACGCTGAAAATGTCGTTGCCATTGCCTCCATAAAAAACATCTTCGCCACCATTGCCGATAAAATAGTCGTTTCCGGTATTGCCGATGATGCGGTCGCCTGTGGCGGTGCCTTCAAAGACGTCATTGGCAATTGTTCCGCCTTGGGTCAAGTTGACGGTGAAATCGCCACCAAATAATAAATAACTAAGATTGTCTTGAAAATCGGTACCGACGGCAAAATCGCTAAATCCATCGCCGTTGACATCTTTTCCTCCGCTGATACTATTACCGGACAGTGAGTCCTCGATACCAGTGATGCTTGAGCTGAGGGCATATCCAAATACAACGTCTGCATTGCCTTGCAAGCTGCCATTGCGCTTATTGATGCTAGCATCAGTCACGGTCGATGCTGTGGTCTCATCGAAAGTATAGTACAGCTCTAAATGATCCTCATCGCCAACGAGCCGATTGCTCCGATTCTCGTTAATTTTATCCAGGGAGCGAGCTTCGCTCCAAATCCGCACTTCATCGATCTCTCCTAGAAACGAACCAATTACAACATCGACCCCCTCAGCTGTATCGACGCGAACCGATGAATCTGCAACGATTTCATTCTGTTGAAGAACTCCATCAACGTAAACTCTTGCATCCTGGAGAACGTTGGAATCCAATGCCACGGCAATATGATGCCACTTGCCATCATTCAAGCGAGTTTGAGCGTCAATCGCAAGGTCGTTAATGCCAACGCGTAGCACTCCGTTAACGATAAAAAGACCCCATTGACGACCCTTGCCTTGAGCACCATCACCCCATTCAATGATATTCACTCCTGTGCTTGTAGTGCGTATCCAAGCTTCGATTGTGCGAGGGTTGCCACCTATGATTCCTTTGTAATCTGCCGTTGCGATGCTGCTCGATGAGCCATCCAAACTTAATACATCTTCTAGCAAGACTGCAGTCGAAGGAGTTAATTCCTGAAGCGGAATAATGCTCGATGCGGTCTGAAATCTGCTGCCAAATACTGTAAATATTTTCCCGGAATTTGGCTTTCCTTCAACGGGAGCGGTGGGTGATCCAATAATTAAGTCATCGAATCCATCGCCATTGATATCACCTGCCAAGTCAATCCGCATAGGCGATTCATTGTCATCCACTAATTGCAGATACTGATAACGGAGAGTCTCTTCCGATTCTTGACTGACTGCCAAAATAACTGTACTGGTGCCTGCTGGGCTAATCCCAAAGTCCCCCTTGCCATCTCCATTAAAATCTCCGGCATTAGTCAATTTATAGGAATTGCTCGTCACCGGCAATTTACTTAAGGTCACGCTTGATGGATTGATAGTTAAATCTGATTTACCAAAGGTGATTACAGGCTGATCGTTGCTATTGATACCCACAAGATCATCAAATCCGTCCTGATTAACATCACTGACTGTGCTCGCCACAGGAGTAGAAATCGCAACCGGGACGGCAATGCTTCCGTCCCTCTGACCCAGATACAGATTAACCGCGTTGCTCTCGCTTTTGAGAATCCAATCATTAAGACCATCGCCATTGAAATCCTGTGCTGGTTCTAAAGAAAGTCCAGGCGGAAGAACTGTGTTGGTTACGTTATTCAAATTGATCGAACCCGCCGTAGCTATAGTTTCATCGCCGGTCAGGAGGCTCAAAATCGTAAACTGTTCTTCTTCTTGAATGAAAGCTCCGGATTGAATCGAACCATCATTTCGTTCGACAGATAAATCCGTTAGCTTCCCGTCTTCCATCGAATAGTAGGCAACTAGCTCCGTAGTAGCGGAAGAGAGATCGTCGATGCCCAAAACAGCTCCCCCTTCAAGGGTGGCATTTGCACCTTGAATTGATTCATCCTGGAGAACCCGTCCCTCCATAGGTAGATAAGTAACTAAATTCGGTTCCTCAGATGGAACGGAAATTGTAGCGACAATATTTTGTTGAATCTCAGCCGGGGGACGAGATATGTTCCAAATCCTAATCTCATCAATCTTGCCGGTAAAAAATTCTGTAGGCGTTCCCGAGGGTCGTCTACCAATGGTTAAAGGTTGTTCATTGGCGATAGAATTTACTATGTTGTCGGTTGCCTCCGCTTCCAGAACTCCATTTACATAGAGCTTCAAGCTATCGCCTTCTTTTACCAAGGCGACGTGCCGGCCGACCCCATCACTGAAGTCCGAAGTGGATATCAACTCGATGCCATTTGTTCCATCGGACCTCACGGCGACAATTTTCCCAGAGTTATCCGTATTGGTTTCATTGGCGTACCGGATCGAGAATGGATAGCCATCAGAATTTACACCTGTCCACTTGTTAATTATTTGATTGGAAACAAAACCGGTATCTTTTTGACCGCCAGGGTCTACTTGAATGAACGCTTCAACGGTGAATTCACTGTTATTATTGAAGGCATTGAGGGCTTCATTAGCTTCAACTTGGGCAAAGGCAGTTGTGCCGTTTAAATGCAAAGCGCCTGACGCATCTTCTAGCGCTATTCGATTCCTCTGAATTTCTTCCGGACTCCTTGCTCCTCTCCAAATCCGTACCTCGTCGAGGCTTCCATTAAACTCCGGGCTGCCGTCCGTCAATGTGCCGAGAGTCAATGGCTTGTCATTTTGAGTGGAAGAGGGCGGCTGTCCAGGTTCGGTATTGGCTATAGGGTTTTGGACAACACCATCAACATACAAACGAAGCGAATTGTTTTCTTTGATAAGAGCTACGTGATGAAAAAGTCCGTCGTCTATTCGAACATTCGATCCCACTGACGGTAAATTCTTCTGGTCATTAATAAAGGCCCTAATTTTCCCGGCATTTTCGCCTGATTCAAAATATCGAAAGGCAAATGGAACGCCTGCTTGGGAAGCTCCAAAAGGATTGCCTTTTGCCAAGAAGAAAGGAGCATCAGTTCCTGTAGAGGGATCGACCTTGACTAAAAACTCAACCGTATATTCTTCATTGTTTGCAAAGTTGATGGCTGAGTTGCTTTCAATTAAACCGCGTCCTCCTTTCGGCACAACTAACACTTTGGACAATACATTGGACGCTGCCCCGATATCTTGAAGGCCGTCGCCGTTCGTATCTCCCAAGGAGGCAAACTCAGTGGGTGCCTCGTGTCGGAGGGTCAATTCTCGAGTCGCTAGCGATTGATCTAACAACTCCTTGGTGCCTCCACCAAAAATAATCAGGGATTCATCGACCTTACCGGACACGAGTATTTCGTCAAATCCATCTCGATTCAAATCGCCAAGCAATTCAACCTTTTGTGTAAGCGCCATTGGGGCATTCTGCTGCACAATTAAGCCCTGATCGCTTTTGAGCTGATTGACTTTTAAACTACCCTCGTCATTTAGCCAAGGATGACCAAAAACGATACCGAGCTGATTGCCAAACAGGTCCGCTGCTAGCAAGTCGTCCGTGATGATTTTTCGACCGTCGGTATCGATCGCAGTTTCCCCATCTAAATCAACAGTGCTTTTGCCAATGACCAGCCCGTCCTGGGGATTGGACCCATTCAAAACAAAGGTGCTGACCTGCGGTGTCGGCGTTGTAGACAGAGTGTCCGACTCGTTAAAGATTTCCAGCAAGCTGGAGCCCCCAGGACTGAGAGCAATAGCGGTGCTGTATTCGTCTAGCTTCCACAGGGCGCTATTGCCCCCGTTGCCGAAAATCACATGGGCCTGCCCTGCCGAATAGCCGGCCTGAGGGGAGCCCAGCACCAAATCATCTATCTGGTCGCCGTTAAAATCACCTGCATCAGTTACTTGGCTGCCGGTGCGCGCGTGAGGCTCCGGCCCGGCAATCACTAAATTGCTCTCCCAGGCTAAGTTCAAAGGAGTACTGATGCCGTTGTTGCTCAGGTCTTGACCCCCAGCCACCACGTACACTTGACCGGCTCCTTTCCCTTCGCCCGGCGCACCAATCGCGAGGTCTTCATTGCCGTCACCGTCTAAGTCTCCTGCTCCGCTGACGCTATGACCCGCTTCCACATCGGTATTAAAAATTGGCGTACCATCGAGCACAGCCCCAGTTGTGCCATCAAGGTCCGCTTCTTCTAATCCAGTTGTTAACGTCCTGCCATCGCCAAAGAGCACATATGTCCGCCCGGTAATTAACGTCAATCTATCATCGACCGAAAAATTATTATTGTCTGGGACCACCGCACTGATGTCTCTCAGGGCGGTGATGGCGCTCTCTGGAATTGACGCATCAGAATTGATGAAATCGTCGCCGAAAGAGACCTTTTTACTGTATTGGGGCGCACCGATAATGACGTCGGCATTGGCGTCACCGCTAAATGAATTAACGGTGCTGCCGTCCTCGTCGCTCTGGGCTGCCGACACATCTACCGAAAACCCAGCAAAACTATTGGCTTCGCCCGTAAACAGCACGTCCGGGCTTGTCGTTCCGCTAAAGCCCTCGCTGCCGTAGACGACATATACTTCTCCCGCAGCGTCTTGAGCAAACGGCGCACCAATCACAATATCGGCGTAGTCGTCGTCGTTGAGCTTGCCGACCGCTAAGGAATACCCGGCTTCCGCTCCGCTACTAAACCCGCTGATGATAGCGACGTTGCTGCTGGTGCTGAGGTCCACCGTTTGTCCCGGACTCAGATTTTCCCCAAGTAGAACATAGACCAGCCCGTTTTCGCCATCGGCAAAGGGGGCACCGATGACCAAATCATCGGTGCCACCCCCATCAATATCGCCGGTAGCCAGGGCAAAGCCCAACTCTCCGCCCGTGATGTCGCTCGCAATAATGCGGATGCCGGTACCGTTACCGGGAATCGTGCTGGGGTCAACCACCACGTCGGCGTTGTTATCGACTAGCGTGTCCTTGTCTCCGGCAGTCAAAACCAGAACGGCACCGTCGCCGCCGGTCCCGTCCCCGTCAATGTCGGCGAAGGGAGCGCCGACCGCTATGGCGGCAGCGCCGCCCGTCAGAAAGTTACCGGCTAGCAAGGCTGAACCCACATAGTCTTCCGCTGTCTCGAGGGACAAACCGCTATCAATCTGTGCAAGCTCACTGACTTCGTCTTCTAGGATGTCTCCGTTAGCCGTGGTGATATCGCCGATCTGCCCACTAGACGATGGATTGGGCACCAAGGAAAGGCTGCTGAACGTCGCGCTAAATGTCTCTTGAGCGCCAGTTAGAGGCTTGGCTACGGTTATTTTCACCGTATAGCTGCTGTCCTCCCCCGCTGTTCCCTGGAAATACAGGTCCAAATTATCGGCTGCGCTCAACAGCGTTTTGGAGATGCCGTCGCTGTCGTTGAGGAGCTGTCCTCCTTGCACTACTGCTAAAGGCAGGTTGCCATCGCTGACCCAGTCGGTGCTCCAGGTTTGATTTTGAGCGGAATTAACGACTTGAATACTAAGAATCGTGTCGTTAGGAATAATCGGGCTAATGCCGCCGACCGGAGTTAAGTTCAGGCGCAGATCCGTTGTGCCGTCCGGCTCAAGCGCTGTATCAGAGACCACATCGAATGTGGGGTTTCGCTGCAGCAGAATTTCCGTGGGAATTGACTTATTTTCTGGGCGGAAGCTGGCAATATCGCCCCAGCCGGAGTCTTCTAGAACAGCAAAAAAGGTACCGTCGCCCACAACGCTCTCAGGCAAGTTGAATCGGGCGGCATAGTGGCTGCTGATACCGCCAGAGTCGTTGGCGCTGGGGTTGTAATTGGTGACGTTGCCGTTGTCGTCAGTTGTTACCTCGGCAGCGAGGGTCAACAGACTGGGATACAGCGCCAGCTCGTCCAGTTTGCCGTTGACGTTCTGCCCCGCGATGATTGCTGAATTGGTCGATATAGGGCTTTCGCTGCCTTGTTGCTGTCCGACGACCTGAAGCTTGCCAGCATCGTCGCCCAAATAGAGCGTTGCCACCGGCGTATCTTCGGTGCCGTCGAAGGGCGTATCTTCGGTGCCGTCGAAGGACGTATTTAGGGTTGCAACTACGTAGTACCAAGTGTCTGTGTCTAACCTATCTGTTTCGATGGTTCCCCCGGTAAAACCGGCATCGAAGATTAAAATGCCTCCGTCCCCAGTCTTCAAGCTCCAATCCGGCGCTGGATCTGGGTTGTCGTCGGTGGCGATCTGCTGTTTTTGCAGCAAAATCTGACCCGCTTCGAGACTGTCAAAGTTGACCCAAAACTCCAGGCTGAAGGTTTGACCCAGCGCAGTGCCGTCGGGAATTACTAAATAGCCGCCGTCGCTAGTAAATTGAGCCGCAGCATCTAGGTCTCCGTCTCCGGTGGCGGGATTAAGCAGAGCACTGTTGGCTTCGTTGTCGTCAACGCCGCTAACAATGGCGACTGTGCCATCGACGTAGGTGCCGTTGTAGCTGCTGCCATAACTACCAAAATTAACGGCGACGCTGCTGCCCCCGTCATGGAGCCGATAGTACCAGCCCGGATCGTCTTGAAGCACCGACACAGCGTAGGCGGGTTCAATATCGTCGGTCCAGTAAATTGCGGGACGATCGCCGAAGCTATCAAGCAGCAAACGGCTAACCCGCAGGTCAGACTGTTGGGCGACTTCCGCCGGATCCGACCAGGACTCGCTACTGGGGTCAAAGGTGCTAGTGAAAATGGTCGAAACGGTTTCTTGGTCGACCGTGGCATCGGAGACCCAAGCTAGCCGCAGGGTGCCGTCGGGGTCCAGCCCCAGGGTCGGAAGCCGATCCGTTCCCTCCAGATGAAAGGCGAGGGTTGCGGCTGACCAGTCACTATAGGTTCCACCACTTAGGGGTCGGCTTGACGTACTGAAATAAATATCTGTTGCCTGGATGGCGTCTACTACTTCGTCTGAGCTACTGCTGGCATCCAAGTCGGCGGTGGCTTCGGAAAACGCCCACACGACGATGCGGTTCACCTCGACTGATGAGCTATCAATGTTGCCGAAGTCGATTGCTGAGGGGGCAACAAAGTCATCGCTATCGGTGTAAAAAAAGGCACCATCCGGGTCAAAGGCAAAACCCGATACGGGCGGTGCTGTCTCAGACGAACTTTCTCCCGACACCAATACGGGCATATCCCAACCTCGGTTACCGCTATCTAAAGGCGATACTAAGACTCGGCCAATGAAGTCTTGAGAATCTGCTAAGGACTCGGTATTGTCGGTGCCTGCAGCCACCCAGACGGTAAAGATTTCGCCGGTATTGCTATCTGCAACAACTTCGACATCTACATCATCCACTTGATTCTGGGAAGTGGCGTCTGCGCCTAACAACGGTTTCTCACCATAAAGGTAGGTTGTACCTGGCTTCGGTGAGTATATGATTCCTACTGTGCCAACGTTGCTGTCTGCCGGTGTCTCTTCTAAATCCGCTGCTAAATCTGCCGGAGGGGAGCCAATAATATTTTTCCTGAATGTTTGATTAGCCGACCAGCCCCACGACCAATTCCACCCAAACACCGATACTGAAGCAGCCAAGGATTCCGCTAGGCGAGCTTGAAGCTGCAGCGCCCCGTTGCTGAAAAGATCAAAACCGCCGCCGAAGGAAAAATTTCCTGATACTCCCCCCTTAAAAGAATTACCAAAAAGGCCGACGCTACCGGAAAGGCTTGGGGTGTAGGCAAAGTTTAAATCAAGATTGTCAAAGGAATAGGCTGAGTCATTTATGGCGCCATCGAGCAAAAACCCTATTTCATCAGCAATTTGCAATCCGTATGCAAGTCCTATGATTGCCTCAATTATGAGAGTGGCATTATTTAATAAAGACGACTCTTGACTTAGAGTCGTCACACCAGCAGGATTATTTGAGGCATCATTCGCGTTGCTAATTAAGGCTGCCAACTGAAATATGCCGCCAAAAGCGGATAGGGCTCCCTCGGCAATATTAATGCCGTCACCTGGGAAAAATGCGTCATTAACTATTTTGATTGAGTGACGGTCATCGGTATTGCCCTCCAGGTAAATTGGCAACCTTATGGGATAATTCTTAGCGTTGGGATCAGGCTGCTCGATATCGAAAGCAACATCAACCCTCGTAGTAAAGTTCAAGTATGATAAAGAAACCTGACCCAGTATGAGTCCGCCTGCTGCCCGTGAGGGCTTGGCCGGCACCTGCAACCTTAATGAATAGGTATAGCCATACCCGAAACTAAAAACCAAATCGCCCTGAACGTACTCGAGGTCACCATCCTCGTTAGGCTTGTATTTAGAGTTAACCTGAACTGCCACGGTAATATTTGAGGTTACCCTGTCAGTTAGAGTTCCCTGGCTTGGAACGCCGGTTGCTGAGGATTGACCCGCGACTCCCCGTCGTTGACGGATTGCAATCTTTTGGGGCGTGTCCGTAAAGCTTGGCGAAACGCCCAACGCAAGCTTGGTTGATAGTGTGTAAGTGTCCTTATCAGATCGTGTCGCTCCGATGGAACCGCTTAAAGTCACTGTTCGATTGGAGTTGGAGGGGAAAATACCGCTAGTGGGCAGCGGAATATTCCCTGAGAATATCCTGCGCGCTGCTGCTAAAGGAAGATTAAAAGACTGGGTTGCACCAAAAGGAGCCGAACCTGAAATGGAGGGAGATTGACCGCTTCCGGATTGAGTGCTGCCCGCACTCGACTGTGCGACAGCATCGGCCGTTAAAAACTGGGCTTCCGGCCCGGTTCGAACGAAATCCGGCGGATTATTTTTGTCTACCTCTTCGAAGGTCAAAGGGTTAGGCGTTGCGGCCGAATCCTGGATGCTGTCGGTGCTGCTCTCACTGAAGGAAATGAACTCCGTGTAGAGGTCTACATCGTCGACGACACTGGACCCAACCGTAAATACGGTATTTCCCAAGTCGGTTGTGGCGATTCCCTGGGAATTGCTTTCTCCTGCCTGGGTTCGCGTCAGCCGAATGGCATCTCCGTCAGCGTCACTGCTCAACTGCCAGAGGTCTCCGCTGGACTCTGCATCTCGATCTAGTCCGATATTGAGTCCATAGGCTGTCGTAGAGAGGGACAAAACCTCAGCATCGGCCTTGGCCAGCACCACCAGATTGTCGGGATCGTAGTTGAAATTGAACGTGTCAAGGGTCTGCTGCTGCGCTAGATCGTATGCAGCCAGAATATTCCCGTCGGGATCGATAAACTGCAAGGACCAGGACGAAAGTTCGTTTGCGATGCCGTCGTCTAAGCTGCTCTCGTCGCTACGACCTGACAGGATGCCGTCTCCGTTGGTATCTTCTCCGCTGAAACGGGCGATCGCTTGATACGGATTGCCGTTGCTGTCGGTTCCTCGCCAGCTCGCCGTAATCTCGCTGCGGGCATCCACGACTTCGTAAACGACTGCGATCGCGGGCTTAGTGATATTCCCCTGAACGCTGCTTAGAGGCGTGATGGCGGCACTGGGGTTTTGGGCAATAACCGTTCCGCTTTCATTATTGAGGGTTGGGGCGCCGAAACTAACCGCATCGGACCACTCTAATTCGCCGGTCTCTGTAAAGCGTCCAAGGGCGTAGTTTAGCTCGCCGCTGGCATCTTCCCATAGCGTCACTAGTGCTGGTGCAAACTTGTCATTGCTGCCGCCGTAAGGAATTAGATTCCCCGTTATCAGCTGTAGATTGCGACCGCCTTCGGCGTTAGTAATAGGCGCTCCATCGACCCACTGATTTGCATCGTCGTCAAATTGAGCATGCCAGAGCTGACCGCCATTTTCCCAAACTGCGTGCTCGGTGCCCGCAGCATCCACTGCGATCGCGGCGTAGGCGCCAAAGTTATTAATGTCAGTCATAAATGATTGGTAGAATTACCGTTCTTGCCAGTGAGCACTCAACTAGGGTGAGCAACAGCATCAAGCAATGTTGATACTACTGATTAAGATTCAAGGTTGCGTAAAATTTCACGCTCAGTATATACACAGGGTTTTAGTGTTCGGCGCCTCTGATTCTATTGAAAAGATTGTGATTAATTGTCTGCTATAAACCAGCGTTGAGAAATATTCATATGCCTTAACTACCTCTTGGGGCAGAGAGTACATCTTTAGCAACAACTGGTTGCGGGTTTCTATGAGCGGAGGAATTTGTCTGAAACCTTTTCGTGAGAAAGGATTGCCCGGGCTCAAGCTGGAATAGCCGCAGTCATGTAGTTTTGCTGCTTTTTAGAGTGAATATGCCTCAATCCCTAGTATGGCAATGGATTCCCACCTACTTTACTCGGACCCAATTCGAAGAATTTGTCTGCCCTTACCTCCCTCTCGCTCGCCGCGGATCTCAACCTAAAATCTCTCTGCATAAGATTTTTAACTACATCCTCAAACTCTTGCACCTGGGTTGTCAGTGGAAAGAACTTCCGATTGAGCGGGATCCACTAGGAAAACCAGAAATCCATTACACCAGCATGGGGCTTTTTGCATAACCCCCCGAAAAGGACCATTTCAGCTTGAGACAGAGAAATCTTGATATGATTTCGAGTGGATTTATTTTCGCTAAATCCCTTTGGGAACAAGAGATTCATCAGTTGACTTGACTGTCGACATTTCGAAAAAGCGCTCTCTCTATAAAGTGGCTTTCTACCTGAAAGGGGGTCCAAAAATCCATGGACAAAATGCTCATGTACCCATGGAAGCAGATGGGAAATAAATGCTTGGAAGCCTTAATATGAATGCGATTTAGCTGCCACTAGTAAAGGCTTTCTTGAAATGGAAATTTACTCCCACTAAGTGGATTGCGCCTTTTCGGGGGATTATGCAAAAAGCCCCAGCTTCAAAAACTACAAGCTCTAGCGAAAGCACAGGCGGTTGAGCCTGAAACCTTATTGAAGTCAACTTTGGGTGATTGGCTCGATTCTCAAACCAGTCAGTTTGTTGATGCGGCTGACTACGTTCTCAAAAAGAACGCTGAACTCTATAAGCGATTGGCATGATCCGCTTTCTGACTTTGATTGAGGTCTTAGAACTGCATCGTAAAATCATTGAGCAATCGGGTGGTACTTCAGGGATACGAGATATGGGGCTGTTAGAGTCTGCGATCGCCCAACCCCGTTCTCAGAATCTCGGACAGCTCAGGGGGCTGGGAG
>JBCDHF010000078.1:0-13645 GCA_038750375.1 Cyanobacteria bacterium P01_H01_bin.15 | reverse complement strand
TGCGGCTTGAACTGCCGAATTTGCTCAGCAAACAGGGTCACATTGCGCCCTGCGGTCAAACCCACTACCCGAAATTTATCGGGGTTATTTTCGACAATATCCAGGGTTTGGGTGCCGATGGAGCCGGTTGCGCCAAGAATTGAAATCGCTTTCACGGGAATCTATAGGGAAAAGGGTTGCTCCTACTATAAATTCTTAAGCTCATCTTAAGTAAGCCCCTAGATTCCTCCGAGCAGAGATTGACTGTTTTGCGCCGTTTCGTTTAGATGTAATTTGCGATCGCAGAACTGGCGAACAACCTGTCCTGTTTCTATCAACTAGCCAATCGATGTTTCGTTCAGATGTAATTTGCGATCGTAGAACTGGCGAACAGCCTGTCCTGTTTCTATCAACTAGCCAATCGATTGTTCACGAGAAAATCCCCCTGAAAAATTGCCATTTGCCAGTATTCTTGAAGCAATCCATTGCCAATATTTTGACTGGCGCTGGGTGATCGATATCGCCTTTTTCAATGTCCGGAATGGCATCTTCACCTGTTTTATATTGCACTTCCACGGGCCATGGTTTTGGTCATGCGGTGAGGATTGCCTCTATTGCTGCTGGGGCTAAGAAACTCAACCCAGAGATCCAACTCATCATGGCAACCGTTTCGCCACGTTGGTTGCTGGAGTCATATCTACAAGCGGAATTTATTTATCGTCCGTGCGCGTTTGATGTAGGGGTCGTGCAGTCAGATAGTTTTACCATGGATAAAACGGCAACACTAGCCCAGATGCAGGCCTATCGAGCTGATGCTGCGGCGATTGTAGAGCATGAGGCTAATTTCTTAAAAACGAACAAGGTTGATTTAGTCCTGGGGGATATTCCCGCGTTAGCGGTTGCGATCGCACACAAAGCCAATCTTCCCTGTTGGCTAGTCGGAAACTTCGGCTGGGATTTTATTTATCGGTCTTGGGGCGATGAGTTTACGCCCCTCGCGGACTGGATTTCCGAGCAATATAGTCAATGCGATTGCCTATTTAAAGTCGCGATAGCGGAACCAATGTCGGCCTTTCCAGAAGTTGAATCGGTGGGTTTAACCGGTGGCACACCTCGATATACCGAAGCCGATATGCGATCGCGATTTGGTTTTAAAGCGCCAAAATCAAAAACCATGATGCTAACGTTTGGCGGTTTAGGGCTTTCCCAGATTCCATATGAGCGCTTGCAGCAGTTTCCCGATTACCAATTCATCACATTTGACCGTAAAGCCCCAAAACTAGACAATCTCCGCATTGTACAAAATCGTCAGTTTCGCCCGGTGGATTTTATGCCCCTTTGCGATCGCGTAATTTCCAAGCCCGGTTACAGCACGTTTGCAGAAGCCATGCGGTTAGGGACCCCTTTGATTTCGCTCACTCGGGATGATTTTGCTGAATCGCCCTATCTACTAAACGGTTTGCAGGACCATAGTCCTCATCACATCATCGAGCCAGACGAATTTTTAGAAGGCGATTGGAGTTTTATCCAGGCCCCGTTAAATCCACCCCGCACCAATAAACGACTCAATAAAGTGGGTTCAGAAGTGATCGCTAAGTCAATCGCTGAATTTCTTTCGTAGGGAAAGGGCGGTTGCTCTAAATTGATTTATATCCCGATCAAGATGTAGATCCGCCTGTTGATAGAGCATCAGGCGCAATTCAAAGTATCAGAGTCAATGGCATCATTCGGGGTAATCGCGAGTGGGGGGATACAACAGAATGCCTTGAGGTTGCGGTAATGGGCATTGAGGTGAATGTCGATCTGCAAGGAGGGACCAACGTTTCGGTTAAGCGCCGGGACAGAAATAATTGTTGGTGTTAAAGGAAAACACAACTGCAAAATCTTCTTAGCGCCTTCAGGTGAAATCGCATAGGTACAAGCGCCAAAAGCATTGTTGAGATTAAATAGACTCACTGGTTTATTCTCTTGAATAAAGAGATCTTTTTGTATAGGCGTTGTTTGAATCTCCGAGAAACCCCCTCGGAAACTAACACCAGGGACAATTTCGACATCAAGAATTGAGTCGAAGTTATATCCCAGTAATAAAAAATCCCAGTTGGCAGGAAGCTGTTGGAATAAAGCCCGAAATGCCCTGGCAAAGTCATTGCGCAAAACAGCGTCATCTTCGCAAATAATCATTGGTCTGTTGTCTCGTATACAGAGCTGCCAAAGTTCGCGATGGGAAAAAGAACAACCGACTTGACCCGGCGGAAAATCTTCACATCGTTTCCCAATTAATAGTCCGGCTTGTTTTAGTTGTGCTAGATCTAACGTGGCACCATCAATGGCTTCTACGATCGTAAACTCCAGATCGGGCTGCTGATTTTGCTGTTCAAAGCGCTCACGACGATCGCGGCGACGTTTGAGATTAAGTAAACAGATGGGCAACACCATGATATTGATAGGCAGCCATGCCGAGTGCAAACGAATAAATTCTATAAAAATCAATTAGCAACAGTTCGGCAGCGATCGCAATGGCCGCAAACAAACCCCGCAGCATCAGTTGTAAATCCAAACTCAGACAGCAGAAATCGCCAGCGACAGCTTTTCGTTCGAAGGTATCTTGCCATCGGAGATGGCTTAGTTGAGCTCAGTTTTGCGATCGCAGACGTATTGACATTTGAATTTAATTGGTAATGAAAAGGATCAAGCCATTGCACCTGGCCCGCCCGATGCAAAATGGCTAAGGCAGTTCCGGCTTGTGGAAATTCTGCGGTGACTTTGCCAATCTCGCCGGTAGGCGGCAGATTAGACAAAAGTTTTAAGGCCTGTTGCCGTTTTTGCTGGAGTTGCTGTGCAAAAAATTCTGCTCGTTTGCGATCGCCTGGATCTAGTAACCCCGTCGGCTCACTGACTAGCGTGACACACTGAGCGTTCTGACCATCTCGCCCCGCTCGACCCACTTCCTGTAAATATTCGCTCAGAGTACTGGGCGCTTGATAATGCACAACCCAACGACAGTCCGGTTTATTGATCCCCATGCCAAACGCTGACGTGCAAACCATCACCGGAATTTCATTGCTTAACCACGCCTGTTCTAATTCCCGTCGTTCATTGGGCGCCAACCCCGCATGATAGGCTGCCGCTTTAATTTGTTTTGCCCTGAGCCAAGCGGCTAACGTCTCAGTTTCAGTCCGTGATCGCAAATACACTAAACCCGCAGTTTCGGGGTGTTGCTGAATGACCTTGCGAACCTGATGGCGGCGGCAGGCGGGGGACAGGGTGCGATGGACTTCCAAGTTCAAGTTGGCGCGATAAGGACTTCGTAAAAAGGTTTGCGGATTTTGGAGCCGTAAGGTTCGGGTAATTAGCCGCTGAACCTCCGGATT
Organism: Cyanobacteria bacterium P01_H01_bin.15; assembly: GCA_038750375.1. Taxonomy (GTDB): domain Bacteria; phylum Cyanobacteriota; class Cyanobacteriia; order Cyanobacteriales; family JAAUTE01; genus JAAUTE01. Next base: position 10,295 of record JBCDHF010000078.1, on the reverse strand, counting down.
GGCAGTCGCGGTAAACGCTGCGATCGCAAAAAAATTCTTACGGGAGTTGGCGGTTAAAGCCGGTCGGACTGCTCCTAAGCGTTCATAGACCGGCCGAAACGTTTCGCCCCACTGGGCTAAGCAATGAGCTTCATCCAAAATAAAACCGTTAATCCGGATGCCTGGATCGTTCAACGCCGCCCAAACCTTTGTATTCAGCAATGTCTCCGGAGAAAGATACAGCAGCCTAAATCGAGGTAAATTTCGGAGCACTGCTTTTTTTTGCGATCGCGGCAGCTCACTGTGCAATAAGGCGGCGGGCAACTGTTTATTGCGTAGCGCCTGCACCTGATCTTCCATCAACGCCACCAGCGGAGACACGACCAGCGTTAACCCCTGACTCAACAGCGCTGGCAACTGGAAACAAACGGACTTACCGCTACCGGTCGGCATTACAACTAGCGCATCTTGTCCCGCGAGCAATGCAGCGACGACCTCACCTTGAGGCGCTCGAAAGTCGGCGTATCCCCAGATCTGCTGAAACTTACGTTTGACCTGCTGCCAGGCGGGATCGATTTCGCTGCTCACCTATTCACTCGCACTGACTCGAAAAAATCGACGTCGGGGATGCCCATACCCGCCGTTCTGTAATGTTTCTTCAAATAATTAAAACGCTTCCGGATGCCTCAGTTTCCCTCAGTGGAGCACTTCCAGACCATCACGTCTGAAGTGTAAGCAAAGATCCTGTCTGGGATCAAAATCTCTTTCTACACTTATTAAGGCATCAGCGAACCGACCCACTATTTTTGGTCATACTGAATTTTATGTCTACTGTTATCGATCACTCTCCCCTCGAATCCATCAACGCTGATCGGCTTCCTCCTGAAGCAGCCACCGGAATTCATGTCACTATTCACGGGCACTTTTATCAGCCGCCTCGCGAAAATCCCTACATCAATACCATTGAACGCCAGCCAGCGGCAGCTCCGTTCCAAAACTGGAATGAGCGCATTCACTACGAGTGCTATCGTCCCAACGCCTTTGCTCGCATCTTCAATAACGACGGCGAAGTGCTGGGGATTATTAACAATTTCGAATACATGAGCTTCAACATTGGACCCACGCTCATGTCCTGGATGCAAGAATATGACCGGGAAGTTTATGAACGCATCCTAGAAGCCGACCGTAAAAGCTGCGAGCGCCTCAATGGTCACGGCAACGCGATTGCTCAAGCTTACAATCACATTATTTTGCCCCTAGCTAACAAGCGCGATAAATACACGCAAATTCGATGGGGTAAGGCCGATTTTCGGTCTCGATTCGGTCGTGACCCGGAAGGTATGTGGCTGCCGGAAACAGCGGTGGATTATGCCACTTTGGCGGCGTTGGTAGACGAGGGTTTGAAATTCATTATTCTCGCCCCGTCTCAAGCAGAGCGCTGTCGGGAAATCCCCACGGAGCAGAACCCTGACCCAATCTGGCACTCTGTCGGTGGGGGACAAATTGACCCAACCCGACCCTATCGTTGCTATTTGCCTGACGGTCGCCACCTCGACATCTTTTTCTACGACGGTCCCATCTCCCGGGACATGGGCTTTAGTGATGTGCTTTCCAGCTCGGATCTCTTTATCGGCCGTCTGGGTTTAGCGGTACGTGGCGATCATCGCAAGTCCCAGTTAATCAGCGTCGCGACTGACGGAGAAACCTTCGGACACCACAAAATGGGCACCGAGAAATGTTTAGCCTATGCGTTTGCCGTGGAATTTCCAGAGCGCGGCTGGTCGGTCACTAATTTTGCCCATTATCTCAGCATTTGCCCACCCACCTGGGAAGTCGTGCTCAAACCCGTTACGGCCTGGAGTTGCTCCCATGGCGTCGATCGCTGGCAAGACGACTGCGGCTGTGGCGGCGGTGGTACCTATCATCAAAAATGGCGACGTCCTTTACGAGATGCGTTGGACTGGTTGCGCGATCAACTAGAACCGCTGTTTGAAGAAGCGGGTGATCGCTTATTTCACGATCCTTGGCAGGCTCGCGACGAATATATTGATGTCATCCTTGAGCGCTCTGCTTCTACAGTCAAAGAGTTTTTAACCCGGTATCAGCATCATCCCCTGAGTCCGGCCGAAGAAATCGACGCCCTGCGCCTGCTAGAGATGCAGCGTCATGCCCTGTTGATGTATACCAGTTGCGGCTGGTTTTTTGAAGAGCTATCCCGTCCTGAAGGCACGCAAATTCTGCGCTACGCGGCTCGTGCCATCGAACTAGCAGGCGAAATTGGCGGCGTCCAACTTGAGCGTCCATTTATTGATCTTCTCGCCAAAGCGCCTAGCAATCTTGCCGAATTCCGTGACGGGGCGGGAGTCTATCGTCGTCAGGTCGTCACCTCCCAAGTCACCTTTGAGCAGATGACCGCTCACTATGGCATTAGCTCTTTGTTTCACGACTATGCAGAGCAACATCGTCTTTACTGCTTCGGCGTTCATCAACTCGACTACCAGCGCCAGCGCATGGGGTCGCTGACGCTGGCGGTTGGGCAAGTGCGGCTCACCTCAGAAATCACCTGGGAATCAAAACATTTAGTGTTTGCCGTACTGCATTTAGGCGGCTGGGATTTCCATTGCTGTATTCAGCCGTTTGCCGGTCGTCGAGAATACGGCGAAATTAAGGAGGAACTGTTCTCTAGCCTTAACCAAGCCAGCGCGGCACAAACCATCTTGGATATGACACGATTGTTCTCTGAAAATCGGTACTACGGATTAAAGCACCTCTTTCCTGAGGAACGCTACAGCATTATGCAGCAGCTAACCGCCAATACGCGTCAGCGCTTGGATCAGCTTTATACCCAGGTCTATCGTGACAACTATGGGGTGCTGCTGGCGTTTCACCAAGATGAGCGGGAAGTTCCGCAGGAATTGCAGGTTGCGGCAGAAGTTGCCCTGTCTAATCGAGGAACTATCGCCTGTAAATCTTTGCAGCAGGCCACCAACGCTCAAGACTTTGAACGGTGCTTGTCGGAACTGGATGCGATCTCAACTGAAGCGCACAATTTGCATTGCCGCTTAAAAATTCCAGGCATTCAGCAGACTTTGGAAAAGTTCACTCTCCGCGCTCTCAATCAGCTCCTAGCGAACGAAGCGTCCGAGACCTTAGAAGAGGAGGTTACGCTGCTGCTAAAAGCGCTGACTGTGGGTGAATCTTTACGGCTCAATATTGATCTCAGCCGAGTTCAGGAAATTTACTATACCTGCCTCTACCAAGAGATCGTTCCCATGTGCCTAGAACCGGAAACTCAACCGAAAAATATCACGGTTGATCCGGCTTGTCGCTGGCGACCGGGGCAAATGCGATCGCTGCTGAAACTAGGACAAAAACTGGGTATCGATGTGAATGCCTGGTTAGCACCCTAATTGCAGACTTTGCTGATGATGTCTTCGTTTTACTGATTTGTTCTCTAGACCTCAGCGGTTGAGTTATCAGTCGAGAGAAATCGTTCAATCAAGACGAGAGCTGCCAGATCATCAATTTCCCGAGGCGGCACGCGTAGCCCCCCGGGAATTAATTTTTGTAGTCCTTTGGCAGGAAACAGTTCCCAATAACGCGTACGCCCTTCCACAGTGCTAAAGCGTTCATCAACCAAGCTAATCGACAACGTGAGAGCATCTTCGAGCTTAGCGAGCCAAGATTTGGAGGTGGTTTGATTACCCATTACCACCTGCGTAACGGCAAAGCGATCACAGAGCTTTTGTAAAGTTGTGATCGCCCGTTCAGCGGCGACAACTTCAAGATGCAGTATTTGCGCCTCGGCTTTGACCGCAATCCCGCACTTATCCCGACCGGGATCAAACCCTAAAATCACTGTCCGAGAGCTGGAATCACTATTTTCACTGGAGATTTCAGACATAATCATCTGTCAAGCAGTAGCGTTTTTTTTAGTATTTCTTAATAATGGAAGCAGGCGTTACTACCCCGAGGATCATGGGAGACATCACACTGGTCAAGGAAGAAAAAGAAATTATTGCAGCTCATGGCACTAATTTGCGCGAAAAGATGATTCAGAATAACGTTGACCTCTACACGTTTCGTGGCAAATTAATGAACTGTGGTGGTTATGGGCAGTGTGGTCTTTGTGTTGTCGAAATCGTTTCGGGGAGCGAAAATCTATCTCCGCGTACAGCCGCAGAAGAGCGCTTTCTTCGCAAAAAACCGGCGTCCTATCGCTTGGCTTGTCAAACCTTGGTCAATGGACCGGTTGAGGTCGCCACGAAGCCAAAACTAAAGCCCTAGTCTTTGGTCGTTCCGCGTCCCAATAATGATATTCTGTTGAGTGATCTTGCGTATTTAGCAAAGAGGCTGCGGCAGCATGGAAGTTAATCAATTGGGTTTTGTCGCCAGTATTCTTTTTGTACTGGTACCCACTGTTTTCCTACTTATTCTTTATCTCCAGACTAATAAGTCGGAGCAATAAAGTTCTTTTAGTTTGAGAAAACATTTTAAAAATAGCGTTTACCCCATTGCGACAATGAGCGGTTTCTATGATCGCTTGGCTTGCTTTCGGGTCTGACAACGGCTCCATTTTCAGGAGTCAACTAGGATATCTTGTAAGAGCAGCACTTCGGGGCTGTTCTTTTTTTGTGGGACAAGGATTTCGGCGGCGATCGCGGAGGACTTTCACCCGCAACCTATCGCGTTCTCTTCGCCATGCGCATTTTGGTTTATGTCTATAGTGATCCACTGTTAGACCCACCCCCCGATCGCAGCCTTTGGGGTTCCGAAATTGATCAACTTTATGCCGACCTTGGCGATCGCAGTCAATGGACTCAAATGCTTGCCGACTGTGAAATCGACCCCCCCAGTTATATCCTGCTCGAAAGCCTAGCCCATTTAGGCGAAACAATCCCCGAACTACTCGAACGGCTCACGTCTTTAGAAAATCTTGGCACCGAAATCTTAGCCCTAGAAGACGCGTATCGAACCTCTACCCAGCAATCCGACTCGTTCGGACAAGCCCGTACAACCTGGAGCGAAACCCTAGATGCGATCGCAAAAAAACAGCGGCAGCGCCAACTCAGTCGAGGTCATGCTCGCAACCGCCTAAAAGTATTGCCCCCCCCAGGGAAAGCGCCCTATGGCTATCGGCGAGGACAAGATCGCTACCTCATCGACAAGACCACCGCGCCCATTGTCAAAGACTTTTGCGAACGATTTGTTTTGTACGGGTCTTTGCGGGGAGCTGTGCGGTACTTAGCCCAACGCTACGGCAAAAAAATCTCGGTTTCCACCGGGCGTCGCTGGCTCACCAGTCCCGTTTATCGCGGCAACCTGACCTACAAAAATGGCGAGATTATTCCCGCGACTCACCCGTTCATTATTAATCGGGACATGGCCGCCCAAGTCGATCGTCTCCTTCGCCGCAACCGCAAACTGCCCCCTCGCACCGCTAGTGCCTCCCGCTCTCTGGCCGGCCTAGTTGTTTGTACCCAATGTCAAAGCACGTTCCGCGTCTCCCGGGTAACCTCTCGCCGACAGCCCCAGCAATACCTTTATCTCTGTCCGAGCCAATGTCCCCACAAACCCCGTTGCTCTGCGATCGCGTACGACCAAGTTTTGAACGGCACCATTGAGCGTATCTGTCAGGACCTGCCCCAAGCGGTTGCAGGCAGGAGCGGACCTCCCCTAGATCGAATTGGTAGTCAAATCGCCACCAAAATTGCTCGAAACCAAGCGCTCATACAGCAAGTTACTGAGTTAGAAACAGAGGGAGTGCTCGATACCCACACTGCCGATCTACGCCGCTATACACTCCGCACGGAGATCGGACATTGGCAAACGCAACAAGATCAACTCCCCCCGGTTAACCTCAAAACCCTTACCTCAGCCCTAACCCTACCAGAGTTTTGGCTGGACCTTTCCGAAGCTGAACGCCGCTTCTATTTTCGCGAATTCATCACCTGTATTGAGCTGCACCGACAAACCAAGAATTGTAAGACTTGGGACATTCAATTAAGGTTTGTTTTCTGATGCTCCCGGCTTTTGACGCCATTGTTAACCTGAGAGCGCAAACTCCTCGCAAACTTTACGCAACTCTATAGATCGCCCATATCCCCCAGGGGGGGATGTTAAGGTGAGACCAATTGAGAGTTTCCCCTCAGCATCTCCTTTAGAGGTAAGTAATCGTGGTTATCACTCCCGAAAACATTCAAGCTGTCGCCGAGCAGTCCGAAGCTGGCGATCGCGTAGCTGTTTTGCTCATGGGTTATGGCGAAGTCGAGAGCTATGAAGACTTTGCAAACTACAATGAACAGGCTTTGAACCTACTCACCGCCAAGTTTGCACCCGTTCCGACTTGGATTTATCCACCGCTAGCTAAGCTGCTCGCCATTTTTGATCTACACGAGTGGAGTCATCAGCATGGCAATTTTATTTCCCCTCACAACCATATTTTTGAAGCTCAACGGGCTGGCATTGAAACTGCGCTACAAGCACGCTGGGGCGATCGGGTTGAAGTGTTTAAAGCGTTCAACTTTTGTGCGCCACACCTCCCAGGTCAAGTGCTTGCCCAAATCAAAGAGGCAGGTTTTAAAAAGCTGTTGATTTACCCGTTGCTGGTTGTCGACTCGATTTTTACGAGTGGTATCGCCGTTGAGCAAGTTAATGCGGCACTCAGCGATTTAGCTGATGGAGACAGTCATTGGCTGGTCGGCACTCGCTATATTCCCTCTTTCTACGATCGCCCTGACTACATTCAACTCATGGCGCAGATGGTCGAAGAGCAAATCGAAGATAAGTTAGCGGATGCGTATCTTCCGTCCCAAATTGGGATTGTGCTGATGAATCACGGTTGCCCCCATAAAGCCAAAGGATTTACGTCCGGCATTGATGAAAGCCAGGCACTATACGAAAGAGTTCGTGAACAACTCATTTCCAAATATCCGCTTATTTCTGTGGGCTGGCTCAACCACGACACTCCATTAATTGAGTGGACTCAGCCCAACACGGAGCTAGCAGCCCGGAACCTGATTGAACTGGGTGCCAAGGCGATTGTAATGATGCCCATTGGCTTCGCCACCGAAAATCACGAGACACTGCTCGATGTAGAACACATCATTCATGCTATTCAACGCAAACACAAATCTGTTGCCTTTATGCAGATGCCTTGCGTCAACGAGCGGAGCGAATTTACTGAGATGGCCGCTCGTTGGGCAGATCCCTTGATTGCCGAACTACTCTCCGAAACTAACGCCGCAATTAATCCAGAACTAGCCGTGGCTAAAGCGGTGGCATTACAAACCCACCATGATCATCACCACGATCATCATCACCACCATGCTCACCATGAACATCATCATCACTGATATATAGTCGCAGCCCCCCTTACAAAGATGGAGGCTGCGTGCCAGTACGCTTTAGGATTAGACAACTCAAAATCAAAAGTGCCCTAAGCGATCTGGCAAAGGCTGTAAACAAAAAGCCGGGATTGCTGACGCGTTTCCCAATCTCGGCTTCTCAAACAGAAAAAAATTCTAGCTCACTTAATTTTCCGGCTTGAAATCAGTCTTCGCATCTGTAAACTGCTCCACTGAAATATTGTTTTCCGCTCCGCCCATAGCCATTTGCTTTGAACGAGACGTGGGAGAAAAGGGTTTTTTATATAAACGGAAAATTGACTGACAAAACTGCTTTAATCGTTGCTCAGCACGAGGTGTGGGAGTTGAGGGACCCCCACAACTCCAAGCGTCAACTGTAGAAAGGCGCCATTGCTGACCCTGACAATCATAACCAGAGAGTTCTATGCCTAGAATTTGAGCTGAAGAACTCAGTAACGCATCAGAAAAGCGAATTTGGACCAGAATAGAACGACTTTGGCAATCCGACTTACGCCGGGGAAAGTTAAAACTGAGATCAATGGAATGAGGGTCAAGAAATTTCTGAGCCTCTTCATCCGATAACCACGGAGAAAAATCAACACTGGCATCGGGAAATTCACGCTGAAACAGGTAAGCGAGGTGTGCAATCTTACCCGCCAACTCAGGGGTCCGTGCTTGCTCTACTGCATTCATAATTCTGTGCCCAACAATCAACACCAAGCTATCACTTTATTGAGAATATCATGCAATAAGCAAGGGGCGCCTATCCAGTGGGGCATGTGAAAAATAATTAGGATGCCTTCAGCTGAACAAGCAATGAATCCTCTTATACAAAAAATGTGTCCACGGGCACACTCGAATGAGTGTTTATACATTTTCAGCCCATCCAATGATTGACAAGGGCTCTTAGTTGATAGTAATTTTCAACAAAGGGCAAATGCTCATCTAAAGATCAAAAAAGTTTTCTTGCGCAAGAGCGCGTAAGTCGGAGGTAAATATGGGAGCTTACTCTCAAGAACTTAAAGCGACGGCCAAAGCAATGGTGGCTCGTGGCAAAGGAATTCTGGCGATGGATGAAAGTAATGGGACCTGCAACAAACGATTTGCAGCTCTTGGGATTCCCACAACGGAGGAGTATCGTCAAACCTATCGTCAATTGATTTTGCAAGCTCCAAATTTGTCCAACTACATTAGTGGACCCATTTTGTACGATGAAACAATTCGTCAATCCACAACTGACGGAGTGTCTTTCCTTCAGGTCATCAAAGATGCTGGGCTGATTGCGGGAATAAAAGTCGACACGGGTGCAAAAGACATGGCGGGGCATCCTGGCGAAAAAATTACGGAAGGTCTTGATGGTTTGCGTGAGCGTATCGCTGAGTATTATGCGATGGGTGCACGTTTTGCCAAATGGCGAGCCGTCATCACAATCGATACAAAGTCTGGAACTCCCAGCCAGGGATGCATTGAAGCAAATGCACATGGTCTTGCCCGGTATGCAGCGCTTTGCCAAGAGGGTGGGCTTGTTCCCATCGTTGAACCCGAAGTTCTAATTGATGGTAGCCACACCATTGATGAGTGTTTTGATGTTACGGACCGCACATTGGAAGAGGTCTTTATTCAGCTTCGGCATCAGCGTGTTGAATTCGATCAAATGATCCTGAAGCCAAGCATGGTAATTTCGGGCAAGTCTTGCCCGCAGCAAGCCGGCATTGATGAAGTCGCCGAAGCGACCATTCGATGCCTCAAGAAAAATGTACCGGCAACAGTTGCAGGCATTGCATTCCTCTCTGGCGGGCAGAGTAAAGAGGACTCCTCTGCTCACCTAAATTCGATGAACGCCAAGTTTAACGACCGTTGTCCTTGGCCGGTCACTTTCTCCTATGCACGGGCTATTCAACAGCCTGCTCTTGATCATTGGAAGGGTGACAGCAGTCGTATCGCTGACGCACAAAAGCTTTTGCTTCGCCGGGCAGAATTGAATAGTGCTGCCAGCATTGGTGAATATGACAGTAAAATGGAGCAGCCCCTTGCCGCTGTATAAGTTGATTTGATGCTTGTTTGCCTCTTATCAACATTTTTGATGAGAGGCGAGCATTCAAAACTATCTCATCTTGAGTGCGAGTGCTGAAAAGTGACTAGCTAAACTGCCAATACGGACCCTCGGGTTCTAATCTTTTATAGATAAAGGGGCGTGAAGAGTCTACTGATGTGACTTTTTATTTCCACTTGGATTTATCTAATAACTTTCCACGGTCTGAAGAAAAGCCGGCTCCGAATAATTGGCGATGTATCTACTTTCTGTAACTCCAAAAAATCCAGACCTTAGTTCTTGATTGGTCAGAACGCTCGATCATAATTTCGACAAGCTCGAATCATTTTATATTTCGCCCTGAACACCTTGGGCATTGATCAAATCAACATCGATCTTGGATTAAGTCGTTTAGAACGGCTTTGTTGCATAAATTAAGCCAGTCATATCAAGGATTTCGACGATTGCAAACTCATTAAAATCCCGAATTCCGTTTTTTAAACCCTGAAACCCTTATATAGCAATGATTATTCATGCAACAAAGCCGTTTAGAACTGAAAAATCGCCGCCTAAATCAGCCAAACTACAAAATATAATTTCGCAATACAAGGATTTGTAATCTATCAAATAATTGGCTATTGCTAGCCTCGAAGCTGAGCACGGCTGGCCCGTAAATACTGGGAAATTAATTTAATAGTGCAATGCTAAATAAAGAAAGGTTTTTGATAAATAGAATCAATTGGTAAGGTCTATACTTTCGCCTTCTTCAGCAGATAAACAGGTGAGACCACGAGCAATCCAGGAATACTTAAAAAGTCTTAACAATACTCTGGATCGGAGTAATCAAAATGGACAGACAATGACTTTCGATTCTCGTGAGTACGTGCTCAAATCTGAAAATTTCTTTCAGAAAAAGG
>JBCDHF010000077.1:0-13652 GCA_038750375.1 Cyanobacteria bacterium P01_H01_bin.15 | reverse complement strand
TATTTGGTAATTGGTAGACCCATTACCCAAGCGCCTGATCCGGCTTTGGCTTGGGACAAAATTGTCCAGGAATTGACGGCAGACTAAATGGAAAATCGAAGCGTGCTCCTGGGATTTGGCTTTGCGATCGCAACAGGGTTTATGGCCCATTCAGGCAGCGCAATCGAAAGCTGTCCTGCAGAACCGAAACAGCTTGTGGATCAGCTTTTGGGTGACTTACCCCAGTACGCTAATCGGGCAATCGCTCAGACACAGCCTCGGAGCAGCGGTCAAGGCCGCTTTATTGTGACCGCGAGTCAACCGGAATTTACTCCTTGGCTGGGTCAAGAGTCCATTACTCAGGTTTATTTCACGACCCTAGAGCATCAGTATCACAACCAGGAACAAATCAAGCAGCAAAGTTTTCATCGGCTACTCCTGACACAGGATGGACCTGACTGGTATTTGGTGGGACTATATTCTCGTATGGGCACAGACTTACTGGCAGGCAGTATTCCCTCTGCACCACAAGAAGCGAGTAATAGCGCCCTGGGACAAGGAATTCAGCGCTGGTTAAGAGATTGCCGCTTTGTTGCCGCAGGAGATTCCCCTTAGATTAATTTCAATCCCCTCGGTTCAGAATGGGTTAAGGAAATTACTAAACATCCTGTTTAAAGATCGGTCGCAGCTTGCCTATATCCGTGCCTGCAAAGGTGATGGGTGAGCACCTTGGATTTTGAGTCGCGAGCCTTCTGGGATGCGATCACCCTTTTTCAACATGGCGGTGGCGACATCCACCGATCGGACGAGCGCAATTGGAGTGCAATTACCCCTTGTTTTTGTAAGTTAATTTGCGATCACGCTAGAGTACGTCAGTGATTGTTTTTTAAGTTAGGGAACGAACTCTAAAAACATGTTTATAATCGGAAAGAAAGTTTTACTTTAGTAATTTTTTCTTAGTAAACTTTGCATAAAAAGGCTTAATAAACTTCTTTCGTAATAATCGTAATGCCTAGAATTCTAGTAATTGATGACGACCCAGCCATCACCGAACTCGTGTCTGTCAATCTAGAGATGGCAGGCTACGACATTACCCCCGCACCAGATGGCATAAAAGGGCAAGCGTTGGCTATTCAACTACAGCCTGATTTGGTCATGCTTGATCTGATGCTGCCTCGAGTCGATGGATTTACAGTTTGCCAGAGACTTCGTCGTGACGAACGCACCGCAGATATCCCCGTCTTGATGCTGACAGCGTTGAACCAAACTCGCGATAAAGTCGAGGGCTTCAATGCAGGCGCAGATGACTATTTGACCAAGCCGTTTGAAGTTGAAGAGATGCTGGCTCGAGTGCGAGCGTTGCTTCGCCGAACCGACCGGATTCCCCAGGCGGCTAAGCATTCTGAAATCTTGAACTATGGACCGCTGACTTTGATTCCTGAGCGGTTTGAAGCGATTTGGTTCTCTGAGACTGTCAAACTGACTCATTTGGAGTTTGAGCTGCTCCACTGTTTACTTCAGCGCCATGGTCAAACCGTTTCCCCCAGCGAGATTTTGAAAGAAGTTTGGGGCTACGATCCAGACGATGATATCGAGACGATTCGGGTTCATATCCGTCACTTGCGCACCAAGCTTGAGCCCGATCCACGACATCCCCGCTTCATCAAGACTGTTTATGGCGCGGGTTATTGTCTGGAACTACCTAGTGACGATCAATTAAGCAGTAGTGCTGAACAGGCCAGCTAATCGTTTCTCGAGTAGCATTCATAGCAGAAAGTCGCCTTCCTAGAGAGGTGGCTTTCCGCTATCTGAGAACTTTGAAAAAAGAGACAAGTCTAGTTCCCGCGACCCTAAAATCGATCTTTAGCTTTTCGCAAACGTGTGAACACCTTAAGTGGGTCTTCGGTTTTCATGCGGCTTTGAATCTCAGGACTTTCACACCGAAGGAAAGGATTGGTATCCTTTTCAAGGCCGAGATACGTCGGAATCGTCGCCAGATCCGCCCGGCGTAAATTTACGACTTCCCGATATCGTTTCTGGAGTTGCTCGTTATGCGGTTCAACCGTCAAGGCAAAAGCTAAGTTATTCTGAGTGTATTCGTGAGCACACCAGATGCGGGTTTGCTCGGGCAATTGACTAAGTCGAGTCAAAGAGCGCCAAAGCTGTTCCGCCGTTCCCCCCAACAGCCGTCCACAGCCGCCCGCAAATAGAGTATCTCCGCAAAATAAATCTCCTGCCGAATCAGACGCCACTGGCGGGAAGTAGTATGCAATATGTCCTTGAGTATGTCCCGGTATATATAGAACCTGGGCTTTCCGGTTAGCAAAAATAAGGATGTCTCCCTCACTTAGATAATGTTGCTGACCCGGTAAGCGCTCCCGATCCACCTGGCTGCCATACACTGCTAACGCTGGAAATTGACTGAGTAGCTGTTGGTTTCCACCAATGTGATCCCAATGGTGATGAGTGTGCCAAATTGCTACCAAATCCGCTTCGATGTATTCGATACAGTTTGCTACAGGCTTGGCTTCTCCTGGATCAATGACAATGGCTTGATTCGTCTGAGGATCGTGCAAGACAAAGGTGTAATTGTCTCGTAGAACCGGTATTTGCAGGATATCCATCGAACATAGAGATTTGGCACATTCAATCCAGAACCACTCGGAATAGCAATAGAGCTCAGTTCTGGGGCTTGTGACTACTAACAGCTCACAACCCAACCTTTTCTTGGTCTATGAGATCACAATTAGTGTTCGCTGGTCACGTTTTTTTAAAATAGTGTTTAATTGCTTGCGATCGCAAACTGGGGCAGGCATCACGTTGATTAGGATTTAGCCCTAAGACCGCAAGGATTGCTAGGAATAGGCCTGCGGTTTAGTCGAACATATCCCACATTAATCATGGTGGAATTCTAGTTTGAGGCTATTAATAGATTTCTGCTCCATTACTCTTTCCATTGGGTGTCCTGTCAGGCTAGCGTTAAGCCTAAACTCAGTTGTTGCGAATGTTTGCATGGAAACAGCGACTGGCTGTACTGTTAAGTTTGTCTTGACGGCTTATAGGGCATGCCTAAAAACTGTCCTGAAATGTACCTGAGCTTAATAATCTATGGCTTCCTATCGTGCCTTTATCCTCGGTAAGGCTAGACAGCATATTTGGTTAGTTCTGCTGACCGTTGGCTTGGGTTTTGTGAGTGCTGTTTTTAATGGCATCGGGACCACGATGGTTGTTCCTCTTGTGTTAGAGCTATTGGGCGATAGTTCAGCCTTGCTGGAAAAAGCTCCGCCCCTACTCAAAAAGATTTATTCCGCTTTCGATGGTTTTGAGGAGAATTGGCGCCTTTTTGCGTTAACGGGATCGGTTTTTGGTCTAATTCTGATGAAAAACGTCACGAATTATGCTAAATCGCTTGCCTCTTTTTTCCTGCATCGAGCCATTGCTAATCGGATGCGGCTTGATGCAGTTCGCGTCGTACTGGAAACTGACATTGATTTTTTTGCCAAAAACCAAATTGGCGACTTGGTTAATCGCTTGGGTAATGAAATAAACCGCACCGCCGGGGCAGTCAAACAGATCGTTAATTTCATCACTATTTTTATTACACTGCTGACGTTTTTGGCGTTATTGATCACTTTGTCGTGGCAAGTTACTCTCCTGACCAGTATTTTGCTGGTGATTGTCGCGTTAGGTAATCAATATTTTGTTAGACGAGCCAAGGTCTTTGGTCGTCGTCTAGCAATAAGTGCCCGAGCCTACTCGACAAAAACCTTGGAAGTCTTGAATGGTATTCGCCTCATCAAAACAGTGGGTGCCGAAAAACAGGAGTTTGAGCAAATCAAGACCATTGTGTATCAGCGGGAAAAAGCTGAGTTCGATTCGCTCGCCAACAATGAAATCGTTGGTCCCATTAATGAATTATCAGGTCTTTTTATCGTCTTATCAATTGTGTTAGTTGGGCGCTTCTTCTTGCAGTCAGAGTTGGCCGCCCTGGAAGCTATTTTGTTAACCTACCTGATTCTATTGTTTCGCATGATGCCCGAAGTTTCTCGGCTCAATCGAGTGCGATCGCAGTTTGCGAATAATTTAGCCAGTATCGACTTTGCGATGGATCTGTTGCGTCGAGAAAACAAATCATTTATGACCAGTGGCACTCTTACCTATAGTCAACTCAAGGAGGGCATCAAATTTGATAACGTTCGTTTTTCCTATCCCGGTCACAGCAAAGTTGTGTTGGATAGTATCGACTTATGGATTCCAAAGGGCAAAACGGTCGCATTGGTGGGCTCTTCTGGCGCTGGAAAATCTACCATTGCGGACTTATTGCCCCGACTTTACGATCCGACGAGCGGCAAAATTTATTTAGATGGTGTCGATATTCACGAATACGACTTGATCTCTTTTCGCCAGAAGCTAGGCGTGGTCAGTCAAGATACATTTCTTTTTAATGCAACTCTGCGTCAAAATATTGCCTATGGACTGCGTGATGTTAAGGAAGAAGACATTATAGAGGCAAGTCGGCGAGCTAATGCGCTGGAATTCATCGAAAAGATGCCAAAGGGACTTGATACTCAAGTTGGTGATCGCGGGGTTATTTTGTCAGGAGGTCAGCGTCAGCGCGTAGCCATTGCCCGAGCGTTGTTGCGCAATCCCGACATTCTCATTTTGGATGAAGCGACGAGTGCTCTGGATACGGTCTCCGAAAGACTGGTACAAGGGGCCATTGATGAGCTTTGCCGTGATCGGACCACCTTGGTCATTGCGCACCGGCTATCGACTGTTCATAACGCCCATCAAATAGTGGTTTTGGACAGCGGCAAAGTTGCTGAAGTGGGTAATCACCAGGAATTGCTGATTAAGGGCGGTCTTTATGCCAAGCTGTATTCCATGCAATTTGCTGAGACTAAAGCTCAAGAAAACGCTCCCTCGGCGGGAAAGACGCCAAAACTGCAAAATTTTGAGCGTTCTCAACTCCATTTATCTCACCAAGCTCGAACTAACTTAAGCGTCGTGTTGGGCTCATTGCAACTGTTGTCTGACGAATTTTATGAGTCTCGAGAAGAAGAACTGGAGTTGATTGACGAATCATACACGAGCGCAATGGGTCTACTTAAGACCATCGAACAATTTGAAGAAAATACGCCTGAGCATCCGGTTCAGTGGCGCATTTAATCATGGCGCATTTATATTTACAAGGCAGTTGTTGCCGGCCGAATTATTCGTTTATCTCACTGGAAATTCGAGGCGGGATAGGGTTCGCTCGTATTTTTTGATTCA
The DNA here is from genome assembly GCA_038750375.1 of Cyanobacteria bacterium P01_H01_bin.15. Taxonomy (GTDB): domain Bacteria; phylum Cyanobacteriota; class Cyanobacteriia; order Cyanobacteriales; family JAAUTE01; genus JAAUTE01. The sequence continues at coordinate 8,399 of JBCDHF010000077.1, read as the reverse complement.
AGCAGTAGTGGTTTAGTCATGGAGTTACAGTATGGACCCCCTCAGGACACAACTGAAGAGAGGCAGTTAGGACGTTTAGTAGGAGAGGCTTTCGGGGTCACGCCAGAAGAATGTTCTCGGTATGTTACTCGCCTGGGTAATCAACGCTTTCGCATTTTGCGCTCAGTCTCAGTACAGGCTGGCCTGGGAATTTATGAGATAGCCCAATGGTTTGGGGGAAAACCGGTAAAAGCAGCGGGCATTGGCGGCGTGGTTGTCGCCCCTGAATCTCGAGGGCAAGGACTGGGGAAGTGGCTAATGGGCGAGTTATTGCAGGAGCTATTCACCCAAAATTATGGGATCTCCATTCTTTACCCGGCTACTCAGACCCTTTATCGCCAGTTGGGATATGAGCAGGGCGGGACCCATTGCGAGTGGTCTATTGCCCCCGAAACCCTACGAGGAGGGGAGTACCGTTTGCCTGTGACCCGAGTAGACAGGTTGAATCGCAGCATTTTTGAGCCGCTCCAAGCTCGATTTGCCCTGCATCACTCTGGCCCCATCAGCCGAGATGAGGCGCTGTGGCAGTCAATTCTCGGTACTGAAACCTCTGTTCCTAGATATGCCTATGTGTTCGGAGAAGATGACGGCTATTTAATTTATGATTCACAGCGAACGGCTACTGGATTTGAACTGACCGTTCGGGATTGGTGCTTACTCACCCCTGCTGCCATCAGTCGCTGTTTGCGTTTTTGGCAAGATCAGCGATCACAAATTGATCAAATTCATTGGGTTGCTCCCACCACGCAATCTTGGTTGGTGCAGACGGCCGAACAAACTGCCCGCATCAGCAAACAACAGCATTGGCTCTTGCGGATTGTGAATGTGACCCAAGCGCTGATGGATCGAGGCTATCCCTCAGAAATTTCTGGTGAACTAGAGTTTGCAATCACAGATGAATGGATACCGAGTAACCAGGGCAATTTTTGTCTCCAAGTTTCGGCAGGACAAGGCGTGGTTAGCCCCGGGGGGCGCGGTGATCTGTCTTTAAGTATTGGGTCCTTGGCTAGCCTGTTTACCGGGCTTTACACCGCCTCGCAACTGGCGCAATTAGGCCGATTGAATGGACCCAATGCCGCAATTCAAAGGGCTGACTTGCTATTTAGTGGGCCAGAGCCTTGGTTGCCGGATTTTTTCTAAGCAGTGCTTTTCTGGCTAACGGTCTAACTAGAGGTCGAAGTTGATTCCACTTGGACAATCCCCTGCTCGTCAATCCAGGCAATTTGTTTAATACCCTTCTCTTGGGCGGCTTGACGAATTTCTGCAGAACTGCGCTGATCGAGGGCCAATTCAACCTGGATCTGAGGTCCCCCTTGGCGAATTTCTTGCGCATGGCGGAAAGCGGCCGCCATCGCCTTTTCGGTGGTGGGCACAACCAGCCAATCTGGGACCAGGGTTTTTTCAGTTAACAAGTAACTTGTCCGCATTGCATCGTAAAGTTCATCGATCGAAAAAGAGAAGCCGACCCCTGGACCGCCCTGACCGGAGGGATGATAAGACGACAGTAAATCATCGTAGCGTCCCCCTTGGGCCAAGACTCGACAGGTGGGCTCTAAAGACACCACCTCAAAACTAATGCCTGTGTAGTAGCCAAAGGCATGGGGCACGCTCAAGTCCAGCGTCAACGGTAACTCTAAGGTTGAACAGTCTTCCACTAAATCCAGAAGGTTCTGCAAATTTTGCGATCGCACTTGGCTATCAGCATTGAGCGGTAACTTTTGTAGCCGACTTAAGACTTCATGGGGCTGACCTCGCAGCTCGAATAACGTCAGTGCTAGATCTCTTTGGGCAGACTCTAAAGCCCACTGGTCAAAGTGTTTCTCTAAGGACACGCGGTCTAAAGAGGCCAAACAAGCCCGAATCACAACTCGCTGATCCGCCCCAAATCCCTCAAGCAAAGACTGGGTTAAACCGGCCTCACCCAACACGATCTGGGTATTGGTCAATTGAAGAGTCTGGAGACAGTCCGCCAAGAGTAGCAAAATCTCGGCATCTGCTCGGATACCCCCCACGAATAAAAGCTCAACGCCCGCCTGGTAGATTTCCAGGGCAGAAGCCTGTTGCGATAGAGGGGGGCGTCGAAAAACATTGCCGCGATAACAAAGTCGTTGAGGAATAGAGTTTCCCAAGCGCATCACAGCAGTCCGGGCGATCGAAACCGTAATATCCGGTCGTAAGCCCAAGTCCCCACCAATGTTTGCCAGCTGGATGATTGAATCCTGTTCAATGGTGCCGCCAGCTACCAAGGTTTCCACGGATTCGATGCTGGAGGTAACGAGTCGCTGATATCCCCACTGGTGGAAAACTGTCTGTAAGCGATCGTTAATCCATCCTTTATGGATAACTTCTCGTGGCAGCAAATCCCTTGCCCCCGCTGGCGGCTGGTAAATCATAGATTCTTGGGCAAATGACAACGGCAACCATTATGCCTCGCCAGGGACAACTATTTTTTCTTCCCGCCGAAAATACCGCTAAACAAACCAGTGCGACCAGCATTTTTGTCGTTCTTCGCCGATTTTTTCGTAGATTTGCCGCTGGCGTTGGCTTTCGTATCTAGAAGTTCATTGAGGGCTTGCTTGGCTTCGAGTACAACCGGATCTTTCGGGCTGGCGCTTGTTGCTTTGTTGATATGAACTTTCGCCATGCTGATTTGCTTTTGTCTTAGATAAGCTAACCCCATCAAGGCGTGACAGGCGGCATCATTCGGATCGAGTTTCAAGGCGTCTCGCAGTTCTAATACAGCTCGTTCTGGATGTCTAGCATTGAGATAATTACGAGCGCGGCGGAGATAAGAGGCAGTTTGAGGTTCTGCAGATGTAGCAGGCGTTTCTGCCGCTGGCGGATTTGCAGATGAGCCTGGAGATTGAGGCGCTGTATTGCTCGGGCGCAAACCGCTCGAGTTAGAACGACTGACGCTTGCAGCCTTTTTAGAAGCGTTAGTTTGCCGAGAAGAGGTGGGCGTGGCTAGCGGCTCAGACAGAGGGGAACTACTCTCTCCTGCTAATGCGGCTTGAAGACGCTCCTGTTTCTTGCGGCTATCTTGTTGGCGGGTCCGCAACAGCAGATAAACGAGATTGAGCTCACTGAGCTGAGCTATTTTCCCATGGGATGCTTCTAAAGTTGAAAAATCCTGATATTGTTGGGCAGCCAGAGATTCTTGCAACTGCCGATAGACACGGTCTAAGTTATTGCCCGCACTAGCCAGTTCTTTGGCAATATCGGAGCCCAACGTAATCTGACCGGCTTTTTCTGCTAACAATTTGCGCCCGATTTGAGTAATCAGTGTATTTAATTCGCGTCGGTTTTTCTCGCGACTCAAAAATTCATAGGCGGGGTTGACCAGCCGTGACAAGATGGCTCCGGCAAGCTGCTTTTCCTGAGCGCTTTTAGCTTTGCAGGTATCTGGATGTAGTTTAGATGCAACTTTAAGGTATCTGAGTCGCAAGCTTTTGAAATCTGTGCCCAGCGGCACACCTAAGATGGCGTAGTGATCCTCGATGTCATACTTAAAAAGTCCGTACTTAATCTTGGCAGCCATAATTTTTATAAAGAACCGTTTCGGCAAAGGTGCGGAAATTTAGCCATGCCGCACCAGGATAGTGATACGAGGCCAATAAGCGCTGTTGACATTGAGCAGTTTCACTAGCTTGCCCGAAAAAGTCGGTGACATGACCATAGCGAGAACTGCTCATTTTTATGGAAAGAAGCGCATCTTCTGAGTTACATAGTTTTTAGGAATTGCTCCCGTGAGTATTTAGCTCGCGTGCAAACTCTCAAGAATGGTGCTCAGTTTATCGGAATCAATAAGGGCGTGCTCCGCAACGATCGCTAACTTTCGCTCAACAATCATAGATTATTAACTATGACAAGAGAGAATATTTGAGGCTAGATTAGGGGACAGCCGTGAATCATGGAATCTGCCTCAAGAAAGACGATTATGGGGGGATTGCACAAAACTATAAATTTGTTGGGTGTTCAACTGCCGGTTCAGGGAAGAGGGTCGCTGCTCCAAGGGATACTGCTTCCGATCTAATTGCACTTGTAAACCCTGCATCGGATCTTGTCCGACACCTACCAAAAATTCCAACTGAACTAGGGCAGGCCATTGGATTAAATCATCTAGCAATTGACCGATGGCTTGTACATAAGGATGTTGTGGCTCTTTGTACCAGTCTCGGCTTGCCAATGCTGGCTGATCAAAGCCGAGATGGAAGATTTCGGATGAATTACTAAATAACGCGATCGCAACGGGTCGGGCGTCTTCTCGTAAACGCAGTTGAAATTGGTCAGCTAACCTGCGAATTTGTTCCAATTTTTCATAGCGTACGACCGTGGATGAAACGCTGTCATCCCAACGAATAGCCACTGTCATCAGATAGGTCTGCAGAAGCATATGACCCAGTTTTTCCGCTTTGGTCGAGAGATAAAACATGTTGTGGTCATTGGCTTCGATCAGTAGCGGGACGCGTTCAACAATTTCCAGCCCATATCCTTTCAGTCCGGCAATTTTGCGCGGATTGTTTGTGATCAGCCGAATCTGGCGAATCCCAATATCATTCAGAATCTGAGCGCCAATACCGTAATCTCTTAAATCCGCTTTGAATCCTAATGCTTCATTGGCTTGAACGGTATCAAATCCTTTGTCTTGGAGCGTATAAGCCTTGAGCTTATTAATGAGCCCAATCCCTCTTCCTTCTTGTCGAAGATAGACAACAACACCTTGCTGGGTATTTTCAATCATCTTGAGTGCAGCCTGAAGTTGCATCCGACAATCACAGCGCAAGGAGCCTAAAGCATCTCCCGTTAGACATTCTGAATGCACCCGAACCATTACGGGCGCATCTTTGAATGCCTGGGGGTCTCCCTTAACGATCGCTACGTGCTCCTTCCCATCATTGAGATTGCGATAAGCATAGATTTGAAATTGCCCAAATTCAGTGGGCAACGCAGTAACGGTTTCACGCTTGATAAAGCGATCATGCTTTAGACGATAGCTAATTAAGTCGGCAATACTTATCAGGGTCAGTTTATGGTGCTCAGCGTAGCGAACTAATTCCGGCAATCGAGCCATCGAGCCGTCTGGATTCTGAATTTCACAAATGACACCCGATTCAGATAGACCCGCTAAGCGAGATAAATCCACGGCTGCTTCGGTGTGACCTGCTCGTTTGAGTACACCGCCTACACGGGCTCGAAGGGGAAAAATATGACCGGGTCGCCGCAAATCTTCTGACTGAGCATTAATTGCAATCGCAGCTTGAATGGTGCGGGCTCGATCTTCAGCAGAAATGCCGGTAGTAACGCCCATATGGGGAGCAGCATCAATACTGACGGTAAAAGCTGTTTGGTTTGTATCTTGATTTTCGTTGACCATGAGGGGCAGGTCCAGCGCATCCAGTCGTTCTCCGGTCATTGCCAGACAGATCAACCCCCGCGCTTCCACTGCCATAAAGTTAATCATTTCTGGCGTCGTGAATTGGGCCGCACAAATGAGATCCCCCTCATTCTCACGATTTTCATCGTCAACCACGACGATCATCTTGCCCGCTTTCAGATCGTTAATTGCTTGTTCAATTGAATCAAAAGTAAAAGAGGACGCTGAAGCGGCTGCTGACTTAGAAACTTGCACAGATACTGCCCAAAAAAATGCCAAAAAACTTAATTTTCAGCCTTCTATTGTAACCGCTCATCTCACGCTCCATAGAGGAATGGAAGGAGTCGTCCTGTGTTTCGGCTAGAAACTGCAATTGATACTAGAATGCACCCAGCAACTGCATCACCGAGCGAGATCGAGATGAATAAAGAACGCTTACCGGTCGCCATTATTGGCGCTTCGGGCTATGGAGGAGTCCAGCTTGTGCGCTTACTCCTGGTTCACCCCCAAGTTGACTTGGCCTATTTGGGCGGCGATAGCAGTGCAGGTAAGCTCTACAAGGATATTTATCCCCACCTAGGCCATCGAACCGATCTGCGCGTTGAGTCGATTGACCCTGATGTGATTGCGCAGCGATGTCGGGTTGTTTTTTTGGGACTTCCCAATGGTTTGGCTTGTGATTTGGGCCCAAAATTGCTAGCGAAAGGATGCCAAGTTTTGGATTTATCGGCAGACTATCGTTTTCGTGATCTCGGGACCTATTCTGCCTGGTATAACAAGGAACGTAGTGATTCAGCGATCAATGCTGAAGCAACATATGGGTTGCCGGAAATTTATCGAGACGCGATCGCAACAAGTAATTTAATCGGCTGTCCGGGCTGTTACCCCACAGCCAGTACCCTTGCGATCGCCCCCCTGCTCAAACAAGGATTAGTTGAGCCCAATTCCATCATCATTGATGCCAAGTCCGGAACCTCCGGTGGTGGGCGGCAGGGCAAAGTCAATTTGCTGCTAGCAGAAGCCTCTAGTTCCATTGGGGCTTATGGGGTCGCCGCTCATCGTCATACGCCCGAAATCGAACAAAACTGTCGTGATTTAGCGGGAGAGGACGTGCGAGTACAGTTCACTCCCCACTTGATGCCGATGGTGCGAGGGATTTTGGCAACTGTTTACGCCACTCTGCGAGACCCAGGCTTAGTCCGGGACGACCTATTGACGATTTATAGTGCGTTTTATCGCGCTGCCCCCTTCGTGAACGTTCTGCCCACTGGTGTTTATCCGCAAACGAAATGGGCGGCGGGCACCAACCTCTGCTACATCGGAATTGAGGTTGATCCGCGAACCGGACGGGTAATTGTGTTGTCTGCGATCGATAACTTACTGAAGGGTCAAGCAGGGCAAGCCGTGCAGTGTTTGAATTTGATGCAGGGGTGGCCGGAAATCCAAGGTCTGCCCTCTCTGAGTTTCTATCCCTAAATTTTTGATCTAATAGAAAATTCATAGCCCGTGAAAATTGACAAATTCAAAGCAAAGTTAATGGGAAAACGTGCGATTGCAATAGTCTCAACCGAACCAAAATTCTTATTGACCATACTATGTGCTCCCATTCTCGGATTTAGCGTGGGTTTAGTTTTTACGGGGATGTCCTCTGTGATCGCGGCGCCTGAACTAGCAGAGGAGCAGCTCGATACGACAGTTCTAATCAAGGAAAGTAGTACGACGCAATCGGACGAACTATTGAGCGATCCGGTTCTAGCCCGCATTGCAGAAACGGGTATTGTTCGTGTGGGTATGCGTTTAGATGCCGCTCCCTTTGGATACGTTGATTCTGCTGGCTACTTTGCTGGTCTATGCTTAACTTTTTTTGACTTTTTAGAATCTGAAGTACGTCGCACCCTTGGCAAGACAGCTCTGCTGATGGAGCTTCATCCGTCCACCACCACTAATCGCGAAGCCCTCATCGAGAATCGGACGATCGATCTTGAATGTGGTCCCAACACCATTAAGACGGAAACCGCGACTGCAGCTAATGAGCCACCGTCTGTTGTTTTCTCCACTCCTTTTTTTGTGACTGGGATTCAGTTCATGGTCAATACAGAAACCGATAATGAGGCGAAAACAGCCGTTGAACGAGTGGGCGCACTGCGCAAGACAACTGGCGTCGATGCGGCAAAGACCTTTTTTCCGGAAGCTGAGCTGGTAACGTTTTCTGGTGTGAGCGGTCGAGTTCAAGGCATACAGGCCTTGCAACAAGGCCGCGTGGATGCGTTTGTCAGCGATGGCATTTTATTGCTGGGATTAGCTGAGCAGCTAGGGTTATTCCAAGAAGACTATTTATTACTGCCTGAAATTCCGGCACGCTGTGATTATTACGGCATGCTGCTACCGCCAGGAGCCTCTCAATGGGAGAACTTGGTCAATCACACACTGCAAAATCCTGATAATCGCCAGATGCTTCAACGTCGGTTTGCACCGGTTACTCGCTATCAATCGGCGATCGCACAACATTGTGCATGGGCAGAGATGACTGAGGAGCCCGAATGACCCAAAAGACCCGAACGTTGGCTGAAATCAACGACCGTATTGCTGCGGGTCAAGGACGGGTATGGACCTCAAGCGAGTTGAAGCAACGCCTCGACTCCGGTCACGTTAGCCCCGCGGACCTCTTTGACGAAGTTGATGTAATTACGACCGGTACATTTGAGCCGATGGAATCATCGAGTGCCATCTTGAATTTGGGGCAAAGTGACCCCCCACTAAAAATCAGGAAATGTTGGCTAGATGGTGTTCCTGCTTATGCTGGGTTTGGCGCCGTCGATGTTTGTTTAGGTGCGTCGATGCCTGCCGATTTCAATAAGGATGCAAGTCCAGAATTAAGCAAGAGCGATCTTAAACCTAAGCGCGGGGGAGGGCATGTCATTGAAGATCTTATTGCTGGAAAAGCGATCAGCCTTCGAGCCATTGGTCAGGCAACCGATTGTTATCC
>JBCDHF010000076.1:0-13700 GCA_038750375.1 Cyanobacteria bacterium P01_H01_bin.15 | reverse complement strand
GCGTTGTTGGGTGACGGTTGGCAATTTGGAGCCTTACCGGCGGGCGATTTATTTCCAGCTTTTGATGAAAGACCGATCCCTTATAAAACCCTACCGACGAGCTTAGAGCCGCTGAGCTTGGGGCTAGCGTCCTCCACCCTAATTCCAGGCGTCATTATTGACGGTGGACGGAACGCCATCCGTTTGGCTCACTGGTTAGCAGAAGTCGACCCTGTGAGTTTCAGCGCCATTATGAGTGATCCCAGCAAAGCCGGCGGCCTAGTTTTGGAGGCGGGACTAGTGGATCGCTGGATCCTCGTGACCTTCGAAGATCCGGACGTTGCGATCGCAGCCGCGAGATTCTCGGAACGCCAAATGAAAGCGCTAGGGCTACATTTTCTGTTGGTCCGTCCCGATGATTCAGGGATGACAGAAAGCGGGCTCTGGCTTTTACAGATAGCAGATGAGGCGCTGGGCGACAGGCTATCGCTTTAGGCCAAAGAGCTGGCCGCGCTCAAGATCCGAATTTGGGGACCACTCCCCGGCACACCGCCAGAACTAATGTTGAGCGTATCGGAGTTGAGACGGCTCACCGAACTGCCTTTCATCAATGTCAAAAACTCATCCAGGCCGACAATATCGCAGTTATCCTCATCGGCAGCAGCGGTTCGATATTGAGTGGGAATCACAATTTTGGGATTGAGCACATCGACAACAGCCTTGGCTTGCTCTGGTGCGTAGGCCTTCGCCCCGCCACCCACAGGCAACAGCAAAATATCGGGTGTACCAATTAAAATCTTCTGCTCAAATTCAATAGGGGCTAGAGCTCCACCCATATGAACGATTTTGACACCGCCCTGCTTCCAACGCCAGATCACATTCGGCGCAAAGCGACGACCGGCATCAGTATTGCGCTCAGTATTAATCCCCTGAATGCGGCGATTGTTAACCTGATAAACCCCCGACTCAAATAAGATTTTGGGATCTCCAGGTAGATCGCCAGCCGCGCCTTCATCCAACAACGTACTACTGACCAAGACCAAATCGACAGTAGGCTGAGGGCGTCGATAGCCGACGGTACAACCCAAGGGCTCAAAGGGGTTCACTAAAATCCGAATCCCGTCGCCTCTAAACAAAAAACAGGTGTGCCCAAAATAGCGAATACTAACACCGCTACCTTGGCCCACGGCTGGCTTAGTTAGCCCAGAAAGCATGACACTGCCGTAAGACAAAGCGCCGGCCCCTAAATAGCCCAATAGTCGTCGCCGTTGCATCGTTTGTTAATTAGTCTCCTGCTGGGAATGATCACTGAGCGATCGCAAAAAATTACGAAGTAAGGATTTGCCTGACTCGGTCAATATACTTTCCGGATGAAACTGGACGCCTTCGATATGGGGATAGGTGCGGTGACGGAGCCCCATAATAGTTCCGTCTTCGACCCAAGCCGTAATTTCTAAGGTGTTCGGTAAAGTCTCCCGATCTACCACCAGACTATGGTACCGGGTCGCGGTAAAGGGCTGACTCAGTCCAGCAAAGACACCGGCACCCTCATGCAAAATTTCCGAGGTTTTACCGTGCATCAAGACCGGAGCTGACACCACCTGACCACCAAAGACTTCCCCAATGGTTTGATGCCCCAAACAAACGCCCAAAATCGGTAGTTGCGGACCAAGTTTCTGAATGATCTGGCCTGAAATACCCGCATCTTCAGGACGTCCCGGTCCAGGCGAAATGACAATACCAGCCGGATTAAGCGATCGCAAATCCGCGAGAGTAGTTTCATCATTGCGAAAAACGCGAATCTCTGATACGAGGGGAAATTCTGCGCCTAACTCCCCTAAATATTGGACCAAGTTATAGGTAAAACTATCGTAATTATCAATAACAACCAGCAAACCTTACGTCTCCACCGTTGCAGCGTAGTCGGATTTCAGTATAGATAATTCGGTTCATCGGATTGAGCGCCTAAAGCCAACAGTCATCTGACGAGAATCATCCTTTTTAAGGATTTAAAGAGAGAACAGCAGATTAAATAAGGGCGGTAGCAAAATAAAGCAGCCCACCACGACCGAGGCGAGCGCCGAAATCAATACGGCACCAGCGGCACAATCTTTAGCGACTTTGGCGAGCTCATGATAGGTCTGCTTAACCGTCAGATCCACCAGCGATTCAATAGCAGTATTCAAGAGTTCTAATACCAGAACCAGCGCACAGGTCAATGCAATCACCGACATTTCCAACGTTGACACTCGGAGCAAGGCTCCCGCAATAATCGCGAGCGACCCAACCAGCACATGAATCCGAAAATTGCGCTGCGTCACAAACGCATAGCGAACGCCCGCCCCAGCATATTTAAAGCTCGAAAATAAATCCGGGGCAATTTTCCAAGCTAGTCGGCGTCGACTCAGAGCATCCCCCAGGGGAGAAGGCACATTGGTTTTGTTGGTATCCATAAAACCGGTTCTCCTGATAGGGCTGATTCAGCCATAATCGTAAAGTCGAATAATTAAAACTGCTTATTAAATAAAGGATTCAGCGCAAGGGCTTACCCGGCATAATGGCCACTGATTTCAAGAGACGCTCTTGTTCAGTGAGCATGGCATTGAGAGCGACCTCATCGGGATGATCCCAACCCAGCAAATGCAGAAAGCCATGGGCTGCAAGCCAAACGAGTTCTTGCTCTAAAGCATGGCCCCAAGCCTCAGCTTGACGTTGCGCCACAGCAATCGCAATGACGATATCGCCCAGATAAAGATCCTCATCCGGCGGGAGGGGAAAACCACTTTCCAACGCGGCAAAAGCCAAGACATCGGTCGGGCGATCCAACCCGCGATATTGAGCATTGAGACTGTGCACAACCTCTTCCGAGGTTAACCGCAGCGTCAGCTCGTAGGCTCTACCCGGTGGCAGTGAATCGCGAGACTCTAACAACCAACCTTGCAGCCAACGCGTCCATTCCGCATCCGTAATTTTGGGGTCTTCACCGTCAGTTCGAATATTAACGGTCAGCAGCGGTTGCGCCGTCATTGCCCTTAGCGAGTGAGGTAGGATAAACCCACCAAAACGCCTAACAGACCCGTCGCACTCAAAAAGAAATGCCACAAGGACTTGCCCCCCTTGCGGACCATATTGCGCATGGCCAACTTGACGTAACTCGGAGGCGGCTCTGAAGTTGGAATAGATTCAGAGGCCGAACTCTTAGAAACGGGTGAACTCATGACTTGCCGATCCAGTAACAAAACTTCAGATGAATTTTAGCAATAGTTAAGGATTAGCAAGAAGCCGTCACCCGGTACCGTGACGATTAATACCCTTTCCAGTTCGCCGAAATCGACAAAAATTCAGCAAAACCTAAGCACTCAGCTGAGTTTCCTGGCGTAGATAAGCCTCAATAAAAGAATCGATGCCCCCGTCCATCACATCTGTGATCGCAGTGGTTTCAACATTGGTCCGCAGATCCTTGACCATTTGATAGGGGTGAAACACATAATTCCGAATTTGATTACCCCAGGCAGCATCTACGGCATCGCCGCGAATATCGGCAATTTCTTGTGCTCGTTGCTCTTCGGCCACCACCAGCAGTTTCGATTTCAATAACGCCAAGGCTTTTTCTTTATTCTGCAATTGCGATCGCTCTTGGGTACAGCGCACGGCAATTCCGGTCGGAATGTGGACAATCCGGACTGCAGTCTCGACTTTATTAACATTTTGACCGCCCTTCCCGCCTGAACGAGAGGTGGTAATTTCTAAATCTGTTTCCGGAATCTCAACTTTGACTTGTTCGTCCGCTAGGGCTGGCATCAGTTCCACACCAGCAAAACTCGTCTGTCGCTTGCCATTGGCATTAAACGGTGAAATCCGAACTAAGCGATGAGTTCCTTTTTCGGCTTTGAGGTAGCCGTAGGCATAGCGACCACTAATTTCTAAGGTGGCCGATTTAATGCCAGCTTCTTCACCGTCCGAGATTTCCGCAAGCTGAACTTTGTATCCTTGCTTTTCGCTCCAGCGCTTGTACATACGCAGCAGCATCTCTGCCCAGTCTTGAGCATCAGTGCCGCCCGCTCCGGCGTTAATGGTTAGTACCGCGCCATTCGCGTCATAGGTGCCGGCCAAGAGCTGCTGCAATTCCCAACGCTCCAGCTCTCGCTTTAGTGTTTCTAGGGTCGAGGTAGCTTCTTCAAATAAGCCCTCGTCACTCTCTAACTCCAATAACTCTGTAATAGCCTGGGCATCTTCCCACTGCGCTCGCCAAGTTAAATATTGGTCCTTGCCAGCTTTTAAATCGTTGAGTGTCTGTAGGGTCATTTGGGCGGCAGCCGCATCCTCCCAAAACTCTGGCTGGGCAGCGACCTGCTCCAGATCTTGGATACGGGCTTCTAGGGCAGGTAGGTCAAAGATAGTCCTGGGCTTTACCCAGGCGTTCATCGACTTGTTCAGCCGCTCGCTTCAACTCACCAACTTCCATATGGAACCTATCGACGTAATTTTCAACGGCATCCATTGTAGCGGTCCTTATTTGATCGCTTGATCCAGATTGCTAAGGACAGGTCTGATTTTGAGTGAACTAATTTTAAAGCGTTCTGACAGACTGCAAAAAAGCAGCCATCGCGAAGATGACTGCTGGAGCTTCTCAGACCTAATTTCTAGGGCTAATTTTCAGTAACGAGAACTAAAAGGTTCAGCCCACAAAGTCCTTAACAGGGGCGGACACACCAGCCGGGCTTTCACCCTTCAGGTAAGCCAGCATGGTGTCTGCATCAGACACTTCAAACGGGTCAGTGGGGCAATTGTCGCCAAAATCAGGCTCGACGAACATTTTTTCAATCTTGCCATCGTTAACCAACATGGAATAGCGCCAAGAACGCATGCCAAATCCAAGATTGGACTTCTCAACGAGCATTCCCATCTTGCGCGTGAATTCACCGTTGCCATCGGGCAGAAGCTTTACATTTTGCGCACCTTGCTGCTTGCCCCACTGGAACATAACAAACGCATCATTTACGGATAGACAGTAGATGTCATCAACACCCAGCGAAGCGAACTCAGAGGCTAACGCCTCGTAGCGAGGCAGGTGGTTGGAAGAGCACGTCGGCGTGAATGCACCCGGCAGAGAGAAAACAACAACTTTCTTGCCGGCAAATACATCCGCAGTTGTGGTGTCTTGCCAACGGTAGGGGTTAGGACCCTCAACAGATTCATCACGAACTCGCGTTTTGAACACGACGTCAGGAACAGTTTCGATAGTCGGCATGAGGACTTCTCCGGTTATTGAATAAAAAACTTTAGGGTTTATCCCCCTAACTCAGAATAATTCTGATTTAGGAATTCGTCAATTCAGATAAGTTTTAGTTTTAAAGAACTATTTCCATAAATGAATGATTTAGTGAATGCTATTATGAATAGATAAATAAGTTGATAAATCGTTAAAAGTATGCATAAACAAGCAGAAGCCATTGTGCAGACGCTCAAAGCGCAAAACTTGCGGGTCACTCCCCAGCGCTATGCGGTTTATGCCAATTTGTTGCAGCGCTGTGACCATCCCACAGCGGAGCAGCTCTTAGCAGACATCAACAAAGCCGCTCCTCTCTCTTCTCAGGCGACCGTTTATAGCGCATTACAGGCTTTGCGCGAAGTTGGCTTAGTTCAGGAAGTCTTATTAGAAGAAGGGGTTTCTCGCTACGATGCCAACATGCAACCCCACCATCATTTCCGATGTCGGGCTTGCGGTGCGATCGCCGATATTCCTTGGCAAGCCTTTCAGTCGTTTGATCTCAGTCAATTGAAGACCAAGCTCAAGCCGGAACGTTATGAAGTTACCGTCCATGGCCTTTGCGATCACTGTTCTGATTAGTACGGCCGCGACCGAAGGCGAAAAAACGGCTGTTCTTCCGAGCCGGATCGACAAAACCCATTAGCCCAGCCAATACCCCTGACTCCAAAAAATCATTAGCAAAATTTGGAGAAAACAGAAGCTACCGACAATTGTCCGGTGGATAAAGGGTCGCTTGCCCAATATGGCGAGCAGCATAAAGGCCGGAAACACCACCAGCAGAAATCGCAAAAATGATGTCAAGCTACCGGTGAAGAGAGGCGGCAGGATTAATAGCAAGGCATAGATGGGATAGCTGGAGGAGGGCAAACGCCGCCAAAATCGAATAATCAGATACAAACTCAGAAGGGCAAAGATTTGTTCGACAGGCGTGAGATAGGGCGTTTGAGAATTTGACGCAAAAATTGTCATCCAGGGGAACGCAAAGTTTCGACCCCAGGCAGCTTGAGCCTTGATCGGGGCGAGAAAATCACCCGTCATTAGCCCGACCCATCCCAAATAAGCCAGCAAACTTGCCGGAATTAATAGTAAAAACGCTGCAGACCCACGAATTTGTCGCCACCGCCATTGATGTAGTTCAGCATATTGCCAGACCAGAGGAATCAAAATCAGAACACCGAGAGGGCGAGAGAGGGCTAATAGTCCGCCACAGACACCGGCAAGACCCCATTTTTGCTGTTGAGCCGCATAGAACGCAGCCACCGAGAACAACAGAAATATCGACTCTGCATATAAACAAGACAGAATAAAACTGTACGGAAACACCAGCAAATACAGCACAGTTCGTCGAGCAATTGTGTCATCTGCGCTCGCAGCCACCCCTAAGCGATACAGCAGCATGAGAGCAGTCAAACAACAGACATTCGAGACAAGAGCCCCCATAAACAATGTCATATCAGTCGTTCGCAACGCAGACGGGAGCAATGAGATCAGAAATCTTACAGTGAGTGGGTACAGCGGAAAAAAGGCCAAATTACTTTGCAGCATCTCGATGTTGGTAGAGGCTTGATAACCGTTGTTGATGATACTTAAGTACCAGCCACTATCCCAACGCACCCAAACATCCAAGAGGCGATTCGCCGAAAAAATCCACCCTCTCGCCAAAATTTCGGTCTCTAATTTTTCGTTGAGCGGGACATATTGCCCAAGCCAGCCAACAGTCAGTAGCATCAGTCGGCTAGCCATAAACGGCAACAACACAGCATTAAATAACTTATTTTCAGAGAAATTCGACAGGAAAGGTCGCCCCCGATGCATATTCAAATTACTGATGGTGGTTCTTGCCGATTTAAGGGTGCACAACGCCGGATATAGCAATCACCACCTGCGTAAGGGCGCGATTGCATGCCAGAACGTTTTCAAATTAGGCTACCCAACATTAGAAATGTCCTCTGCAATCTGGCAAAGACTATCGTTAAAACGCGCAATAGAAATTGCAAATCAATTTAATCAGCCTGCCAAGGATATGAATACTACACTCTAATCAGATCATTCATCATCTCGATGAACGGTATCCGGACTAAAGGCAGGTAGACAGACCGCAATATACTCAGCGCCGCCAGGGTGAGGCGTACCGTAGCGAACCCACTCACCTGGATAGGTAGTAATGGCTTGTCCAGCAAGAACCTCTAGCGTCTCTGTGCGAGTTTCAACCAGCAAAGTCCCCTGCAATACTAACGTATATTCAGCGAATTCCGGAGTTTGACCAGGCTCTTGCCAACCCTGGGGGCTGCGCATACGAGCAATGCTGACCGATTCAGTCTGGCTGTTAACCCGCCCCACAAATTCTTCAATTCGTTTCGGCGGCTCTCCAGCAGCGGGGACAACAGTAGGTTGAGCAATGAAAGTCACCATCGGACCAGTTCCTAAACACAAAAAAGGACTAACCCCCTAAGATTAGTCCTAATCTTTTGCCAAACTTGAGCCAATTTGTGGAAATCAGAGTTTTGCGCCCGTCCCACCGTCAGTCGGTGATAAAAATGGGCGTAGGTCAATGGCAGCGGGAGAGGATTTCACACCAAGACCCGTCAAACCAAAACTCAAACCTCCCTGAGCTTGAAATGTAGTCACGCCTTGAGTGAACTGCCCACTATCAGCGAGCAGCAAATTGTTAAAGATGCGATCGCGAGTAGCTAAGGCATTTTGATTAGGGGGAACAGTCAAAATAATTCGGCAACCGGGAACGACTTGAGTCGTGGCACAAATCGTTTCATACCCATTCTCAAAACCCGTGGTTAGTTCTAACAAACCATCCGGTCGGTAGGATTCTAAGCGGCGCGCAATTTCCTGACACCGGCGCTCGGGCGTCCAGCCGCCCCCCATCCGCTGCGGAACAGCCCAAGGAAAAGGTTGGCGGGAATTGTCAGGAACGTACATGACTGTATAGTCACCGCGATCCAACTGACAAGTGAAATTAGTCGCGCTGGTAATATCGCTGGGAGGAGGGCTGGGTAGCGGCGCTGGCGTCGAGACGGGATCGCCCGAAACCGGAACCGTCTCAACGACCACTTCTGAGGCAGTATTTGTAGAGTTCGTTGTCGTTGCAGGAGCGGGGTCTACAGCCGGTAAATCGGGCAAAGATATCCCGATATTTTGTAACCATGTCTGCCATGGTAACGGGGCAGCTTGGACTGTCGTCCCTGTGTTTAAAATACCTGCGATCGCAAAAGTAGCGAGGAGTTGTCGCGAAAGGGTTGTCATATGTTTAGCTCCCAAAAAGCAAGCCACAGACCGAGAAACTCGAACTGTGGCGTTGACGGCTTTATGGACTAAGAGAATTTAAGCCGGGTTCAATCGTGGCGCGTTTCAAGATACTGACCAATCATGACCTCTTCGCCAGCACGGGAAATAATGGTTTGACGGGTGCGATAGAGATTACCTATTAACTTCAGCTCTTCCTCAAAGGATGACCCATCATATTCTGTACTCAAAACCATGGTGCGCTCCTTGTTGAAAGCATATTGGGCAGTAACCGGTTTGGATGTCATAAATCCGCGATCGCGATATAGAGTATTACCCAAAATACCAAACAGTGTCTGACCCGTGGTCGGCTTACCCGTTTTATTGACGTAGCTACTTTCCCAGGTCGTAAGCGCGCCCGCCACCAAAGGCGTTTCAGCAGGCAAATTGTGCAAGCTAGCTAAGCGTAACAATTCTGGAGAACCGGCTGCGAAGTAACGCACCGTCAACTCACTAACCACTTCTTCCGGGGCTTTATCTGCCCGCAAAGAGTAATAGCGTCGCTGAGATCGCCACTTCCCTTCCGATTCCTGAAAAAAGCGCTGGGCTAATTGCTCGGCAGTAGACTGGGCAAGTTGTACTCGGGTCATAAACTGTCTTCCCTGACACAAAATTGGTAGCAACGAGAAGGAAGTTGTCAAGCGCAAACCCCTTTTCGTTACATAGATTAATATTATACAGCCCGAGTCACTGCTGCTAACTTGGCTACCAATTGGGATTACCGTAAGAGTTCTTAGAAAAAGTCAGTTGTCTGTAATGATTGGGCGCAATAAAGGGTTACTGCACCACCAAAAGGGGGCAGGGGGCATGATGCAGCACATAATTGCTAATACTGCCTAGCAGCCATTCACTAAGTCCATGATGACCATGGCGACCAACCATAATCAGATCTGCCGACCAGCTTTCGGCACGTTTACAAATTAATTGCCCAGCATCCCCATCGATTTGTTCAAAGGTTACCGTTACTCCTTGGGCTGCAGCAATATCAGCGTGCTGAGCCAAAAAATCTCGACCTTCTTCCCGGTAATTGTCCCAAGCCATTTGCCAGCTTTTGAGCGTTTGATCGTTCGGAGTGGGAAAAACCGGAAATTCAGCGGCACTGGGGATAGGCATAGGCGGGCTTTGATTTTCTGACCCGGATAAAACATGAAAGAGTAGGAGCTCACTATCAGTGGTGAGGCTGGCTAACTGTAACGCTTGCTCAAACACCGAATCACTGAGTCCTGTCATATCCAAGGCGACGAGAATCTTTTTATACATTTTTCATCCTGAATATTCTTTGCTAAAAGTGCGCTAGTCATAATTTTGGCAGGCCAAGCATGTTGTTCTGCTCACTAGGCTTCAACCTTAACGCCCCGCCAAAATGCAATCCGCCCTTTGATTTGACTCGCCGCTGATTTGGGATCGGGGTAATACCAAGCCGCGTCTTTGTTTTCCTGCCCATTAACTTCGAAGCTATAGTAGCTGGCTCTGCCTTTCCAACCGCACGTTGTGCGAGTATTACTCGCTTTGAAATATTCTTGATTGATTGCCTCGGGTGGAAAATATTGATTTCCTTCCACCACAATGCAGTCATCACTTTCAGCAAGTACAACTCCGTTCCAAGTCGCTTTAGCCATAACTGATTTCGTCCTCACAGTTAACTTCTATTTCATTATCCGCTGGGAGCACCTTTCCCCGACTGTATGAACAAGCAACTTCAATAAGACTGTTAGAGTAATAGAGAAATTTGAATGTTAATTGGGTCAAATCCGAGTCAACATGAGCAGCGATACGATTACTCTTCTTTCCGCCCGCGAAATCGACAAAATGCGTACAGTGGGGCAGTTAGCCGCTCAGTTGCTGGATCATCTCGCGCCCATGGTGAAACCCGGAGTGAATACTCAAGCCATTAATGATGAAGCCGAGCGTTGGACGAAAGCCCACAACGCTGTCAGCGCACCGTTAGGATATCACGGCTTTCCTAAGTCAATTTGTACCAGTATTAATGAGGTCATTTGTCACGGAATTCCCAGTACCAAGCAAGTGCTTAAAGACGGGGACATTATCAATATCGATGTAACCCCGATTTTGGACGGTTATCACGGCGATACATCTCGGACCTTTTTTGTCGGCACGCCTTCTCCAGAAGCTAAGCTGCTAGTAGAAGTCACCGAAACTTGTATGTACAAGGGCATTGCAGCAGTTAAACCTGGTGCGCGAGTGGGGGATATTGGAGCCGCGATTCAAGCCTATGCCGAGTCTTTTGGATTTTCAGTAGTGCGTGATTTTGTCGGTCACGGTGTGGGACGGATTTTCCACACAGCGCCGCAAATTCCTCATTACGGCGTTCAGGGCAAGGGCAAAAAACTCCGGAAAGGGATGGTATTTACCATCGAACCGATGATTAACATTGGGACTCACGAAGCAAAAGTCCTCAAAGATAAGTGGACTGCCGTGACGAGAGACGGTAAGTTATCGGCGCAGTTCGAGCACACGCTGGTAGTGACTGATACTGGATCGGAAATTCTGACGCAGCTCCCAGCGAAAGTCCCAGCAACCGTTTAAGTTAGCCATGTTATCTGCCCTCACAAAAATAGCCCTTAGCAATCCAGAGCGGATCGATTCATAATGGGTTTCTACGCGCAGACGATCTTTCCGACACTGCTGGATTGGGTCATGTCCAATTCCGAATTTACGGCGTACCGACGACAATTGTTGGCAGACGTAGCCGGGGAAGTCTTAGAAATTGGCATGGGCACAGGCTTAAATCTGGCACATTACCCAGAGAGCGTGACCCAATTAGTGGCAATTGATCCCAATCTAGGCACCCATCGTTTGGCACGAAAGCGCTTAAAGGAGACCTCAGCCCCGGTGGAACTCCGAGTTTTGAATGGGGAATCGCTGCCGTTAGCCGATCATAGTTTCGATTGTGTAGTGAGCACCTGGACCTTGTGTAGTATCCCAAACGTGCAGGCCGCGATCGCAGAAATTGAGCGTGTTCTCAAACCCGGCGGACGGTTCTTTTTTGTGGAACACGGTTTGAGCGGACAAGCAGAGGTTGCTTGGTGGCAGAATCGGTTAACACCCTTGCAAAAAATCATCGCGGATGGCTGTCATCTCAATCGCGACATGGAGCAATTAATTTGCGATCACTTCGGTCAAATCAACGTCAAAAAATTCTATTCCCCTTCATTTCCTAAACCAGTAGGCTACATGTACTTCGGGATAGCAGACAAAAAGAGATAGTTGTGATGAGATTTTACAATTCAATCTATTCAACTCAGAATAACAATGTATTGGTGTAGATAATCGAGAATAGACCCCCTGCAAAAATCGAAAAATCCCAGAGTGGCAGGAGTCTCACCTCCCAACAATAATGTCCGTGCCATTGGATACGAGCTTTGCAAGACGATAACAAAGGACAATTTGCAACTGCCAAAGTAATGCATCAGTCCCATACACAAAGCCAGACAAAGTCGCCAGCCATTGAGTTATAGAATTTTGTCGCATCATCTGCAACTTAAATGGGATACCGCCGCGTTACCGGTAGTGAGGAGTAAAAACATCACACACAGCAACGATACAGCCAAAGATATAAGGCGCTTGCTAGACTTCATCCTTGAAAAACCCACTACCAAAATTCAACTTGCGAGATACTACAATCAAGTTGAAAATTCACGCCATATTTCTGGGTGAGATAAGCTGGCAATTTTGCGATCACCCAACATCCACATCTCATGACAAGCATAAGAAATTGGAGATTCTCAATCATAAAAGTAATATCTATTATGAAATCAGGTAGGTAAACTTAGATTTGAAACGCCTCCACCTGATACGCTCACCGACTATAGAAATACATTGCTGATAGCGAGTTATTGCCCGAAAATTTCCCGTACGAGCAATACTGAATGAGG
This sequence comes from Cyanobacteria bacterium P01_H01_bin.15, assembly GCA_038750375.1. Classification (GTDB taxonomy): domain Bacteria; phylum Cyanobacteriota; class Cyanobacteriia; order Cyanobacteriales; family JAAUTE01; genus JAAUTE01. Next base: position 1,256 of record JBCDHF010000076.1, on the reverse strand, counting down.
AGACTCAAGACAGAAAAGTTAGATAACCGTTTGCGGTTCTGAATCAGAGAGAGCATAAAGTTGCTCGATCATTCTCGGAGTCACCAGCCCCGGAGTCGCGTCAAATTGAAGATTTCCTTGCCGCAAACCGATCAACCGAGTGCAATATTGCAGCGCATAATCGAGGTCATGCAAACTGACTACTAACGTTTTACCCAAAGACTCACATAGCTCACATAGCAATTCCATCAGCGCCTGGGAGCGAGCCGGATCTAAACTCGCTACCGGTTCATCCGCCAAAATCACGGACGGATCTTGAACCAGCACCCGAGCAAGCGCCACCCGTTGCTGCTCGCCCCCGGATAAGCGATCGCAGCGAGCATAAAGCTTTTCCGGAATTCCGACTTTCGTCAATGCAGCTAGCGCCTGATCCCGCTCCAGAGGCCATAGCAAAGACCAAATGGATTTAGGCAGGGACCAGCGACCCAAATTGCCGGCGTTCACATTATGAATGACCGCCAGATTCGACACCAGATGATGCTGTTGTTCAACCAGTCCTAGCTGCTGTTGCAAACGTCGACGACGAACCGATGCCAAGCATTGCCAGTTCTGCCCAAAGGCGAAAACCTGCCCTGTGCTCGGCGCCAAACTGCCGTTTAGTAATCGCAAAAACGAACTTTTGCCCGCTCCACTCGGACCGATCAGCCCCACCCGTTCTCCTGTTGTGATCGCAACCGTAATCGAATTGAGTGCTTTTTGCGATCGATACCAGACTGAAGCTTCGTGTAATTCTAAGATCGGCGGATCTAGTTTCATCAATGACATCAACTATTGAATCTTACCGATTTGGCGTCCAATCTCTTCAATTTTTTGGTAATTTTCATTTTGCGTGGGAATAAACTTTTCCGCGCCAAACAACTCTAAAATCGCTTGCTCTTCCGGCACTGCAGGATCTAATTTAGTCAGAGCCTCGGTCAACTTTTCCGTAAATCCTTCTCCATACCGAGCTTCCACATCAGGACTGACTACCCAGTGATAGTCAAAATAAGGTGGCGTCCACCAGACTACTTGCACTTTTTCCTTATCCACTGAGCCCTCAGATACCCGAGCTTCCCAAACCTGAGAGTTTAAGGCACCAGCGGCATAGGTCCCCGCCTCAACCAGCTTGATGGTGGCGTCATGATTACCAGAAAAGCCCACTTCGCCCTGAAAATCGTTCAGAGAAACCCCCGCTTGCTGCAGAAAATATTGGGGCATCAATCGCCCAGACGTCGAAG
>JBCDHF010000075.1:0-13885 GCA_038750375.1 Cyanobacteria bacterium P01_H01_bin.15 | reverse complement strand
CCAACAGCATCCTGATTCGGGAATCCTTTATGGACTGGGAGAATGAGGTGGGCAGCACCTGGTACATTGAGCGCTGTGACACGCGCGGAATCCCCAGCCCGCTGCCAGATCTAGAACTTGTAAATCAGCAATATAAGCGGGCGACGGAATACCTTTTGGGCTCGACTAAAGGCTGGATCAAGTTTGTCGATAACATTACTGGAAAACTCCGTCCAAACCGTCTGAGCGGTCCAAGGGAAACGACAAATGGTCTACCGGGGCAATGGAACTCGGCGGGTTACTTTCCTATCGATCCAGACAAAGCGGTCATCATCACAGTGCCTGATTCAGCAGCAAGGTATCAATCAATCCAAATTGGTGACTTATGGTTCAATGCCCTCGACTATTGTCACCGTCAGACCAGTCTAACGAGGTCGCAAGCGCAACAAAGTAACGACGGTTGCTACAGGTTTATCATTAGCACCCGAGATCCTGGGTTCGCTAATTGGTTAGACCCCGCAGGTGCGTCAACAGCATTTGCGTTTCTCAGATGGCAAGGGCTACCAGCAGATTATGAGTTCTGCAAGAAACCCTCTACGAGGGTTGTTGATTTTGATGAGCTTGGCGACCGGCTTCCAGACGAGCCTACTTTATGTCCTGAAGAAAGAGTGGAACAGTTTGCAGCTAGGCAAGCGTCCTCATTGGGGAGTCCACGCGGTTTTTAGGGCTTTGATGCTCTTTCCGGGTCACGCAGCGGCTAGATCCATAGCTTTCGCCTACCGCTTAGGATACTTCTGGTTTTGTGTTGCCCAGTTTAAAAGCGTTCTGGCATGCAGCCGACACCTTCAAGGGGAGCGGGTGCTATAGCTGCTGCTCCATGTCAAGGAGGGTATTAAAATTGGGGAATCAGCTGATTGTTAGTACCGCTTCCCGACAATGTCCTTCTACTTATGTGATTAGTATTTGAGGAGCTTGGGAGTGAACGCACGAGAGTATTCGCCTCCCTCGAAATGCTTAGGGTTTCAGAGTGCGGGGTTATATCTATCGCGCAGAGCTGCCGGGCATCTCCTCACAGCAAAGTGCGTCAGCAATTCAGCCTAAATCAATCCACTTGAACAAGCGAAGATCCTTTCATCCCTGGGGCTCAGAGACTACTGGCTCCCGCAGCTCTTGAATGACGACCCAAGCTCCTAGCCCTCCAAACGTCAGAAAGACAAATTGCCAGAGCCACGGGTCGAGGCTAGCCCAATCCAGCTTGGATACTTGCTTGTCAACCAGCCAATTCCCCAGCGCGATCGCAAACCCAAGAAAGGCTTGCGTTATTCCTAGGGCTAAGCGTCCAAAACGTGAAGAGTAGACGCTAAGTAACCCCATGCCCAAGGCTCCGGTAATAAATACACCGCTGTATAAATGCGAGTGAAACTCATCCAAGGGCCACGGCCAAAATTGCTTGCCGAAAAGCGGAGCTGCCAAAAGAAGACCCAGACCATAGAACCCTAAAATAAGTGCTTGAAATTGATACAGCTTGGCAAATCTAGACGGTTCTCCCGCACGAATCAGGCGTCGACGCGATCGCCAGCAGAAAAGTAGACCAATGAAGCTATCTGCGCCGTACAGGAAAAACCAGATGGATGAAGACTTGCGAGCAGAAAAGCTGGCAATATGACCGATTGAGACGAGAAGAAAGTAAGTCGTAAAGCAGCTAAAAATGGCCAGCACCAGGTACAAGCTATCTTTTCGCGGTCGGATTAGAGAGCTGATCAGTGGGATAGCAGCACTGAGGTAAACCGCGCCCAGTACCCGTGTATTAAAGGGGGCTAGTAGCCAAGGCCAGTAGCTTAGCGAAATTGCAGGTTTCAAAAACAGCGTCCCGCCGACACCCAGCAGTAAGATCGTTGAAATAAGCCAGGTAAGCCAAAGAACGTTCAACCCTGAGACCGATGTTTGATTATTTGGCAGTTCGCTTTTCAACATAGATATTTACTTTCGATATCAGCGTTTGCTTACAGGCTTGAAGAGACTGGATGCTGATGGTATCAGCCGTGTTTCATACAAAAGTTGAAAACGGAGTCGCGCAGAGTCAGGGAGCAACCTTGCGCCTTTCAGCATGATACCGCCCAAGGACTCTTACAACAGCGCCCCCAGAGAGCCGAAGAGATCATGAAATTTACCCACTACCGGTGAGAGAGTACTTTACATGGCGATGCTCAATACTATGGTCGGAAAAATAGCCTCAACTTTTTCAAATACTTTCAAGGGGTAGTCATTGCCAGAGTATGGATATCGAAGACGCGATCTCAGTGCTCGATACTGCCTTAGGCGCAGAGGGACTCAATGATCTTGAGATCAGCATCTTTCGGCAGGTTTGGGCTGGCGAAAAATATGCTGATATTGCGGAGTCGCTGGGCTACGATGCCAACTACATCAAGGATCTAGGTGGCAAAATCTGGAAGCACCTGTCCCAAAGCTTGGGCGAAAAGGTCACAAAATCCAACGTTCAATCGGTTCTGCGTCGCCATCAGAGCAGCACAGTAGTTGATAGTATTCCTGAAGAGGCCAGACCAAAAAATTCTAGTTCTCAGCCTCTTTGGGACTGGAGCGAGGAAGTAAACACCTCAAACTTTATTGGTCGCCAACCATCTTTGACTCTCCTTTCAGACTGGCTTCAGGAGCCAAGCTGCCGCCTGGTGTGGCTTGTGGGGATGGCCGGGTTAGGAAAAACCACCTTGGCCGCTCGACTGGTGGAACACAATGCGGGGGCGTTTGCAGGAATTGTGTGGCGATCGCTCAATAATCCGCTGCCGTTATCTCAACTGCTTCAAGATCTACTGACAGCATTCCGAGTGCCGTTGCCAGCAGAGACGCCGATTGCCAAGCAAATGCAGGCACTACTGCAGACCTTGAAGGAGCATCGTTACCTGTTAGTGCTTGACCATACGGAAACACTGATCCAAGCGGGTAACATAACAGGCGACTATCGTACAGAGTACGAGGACTATCGCACACTGTTCCAACAGTTAAATTCTACGCGCCATGAAAGTTGCGTCCTGATCATTTCTCGTGAACAGTTTCAATCGCAGGCACTCTCAGAAGGAGAGATAATCCGCTCTCATGTATTACCCCCACTAACTATTGCAGAAACCCAGACACTCTTCCAAACTAAGGGAACCTTTACCGGTCAGCCAGAGCACTGGGAGCAGCTAGTTCAACAGTACAGCGGCAATACCCTGGCCTTAAAAATTGTCAGCACCACGATTTTCGATCTGTTTCAAGGTAATCTCTCGGAGTTTCTAGCGGAGGGGCAGATTCTGTTTGAGGGACTGGCGGCATTTCTCAAGCAACAATGGCAGCAGCTTAGTGCTAATGAGCAGTGGGTCCTGTACTACCTCGCCGTACACCGAAATCCAGCATCTTTTAAGACGATCAAAGCCGATCTTCTCGATACTTCGCAGCGGCGGCGATTATCAGATACACTCTCCGCACTCCAGCGCCGCACCCTACTAGAAAGCAAAACAGATAGCGACGTGTTAGTTTTTGGTCTCCAGTCTTCGGTGATGGAGTTCAGTACTGTGCATCTGGTCGAGAAGCTGGCGGCTGAACTCGCGCAATCACAGCCTAATCTGCTGCATCGGTTACCACTGCTGAAAATTGATCATCAAGACTATCTACAACAGGCGCAACGTCAACAGGTGTTGCAGCCTATTCTGGAAAACTTTAATGAAAGATGTTTTGTTGGTTTAGAGACGCAATTTGCTCATCTACTTACTCAGCAGCAGAATAGTTCACCCAGCTACGCGGCAGGGAATTTAGTAAACCTTTGGCTACAGTCCGGAAAATCAATTGCCGGACAGGATTTTTCGAGATTACCGCTGTGGGAAGTCGATTTCACCAAAACGTCTTTACATCGAGTCAATCTATCGCATGCTGACTTGTCTCGATCGCTCTTTGCCCATGCCTTCGGTGGCGTAACCAGCGCTTGTCTGAGTTTGAGAGACGATCGCTTCATGACGGGACATGAGAACGGTCGTATTTTGGTTTGGGAGACCGCAACGGGGCGACAGGTTCAGTGCTTAGACGGCCATCAAAGCTGGATCTGGGGATTAGTGAGATCACCGGATGGAAACTACTTCCTAAGCGCTAGCGAGGATCGAACGGTGCGAGTTTGGGAGTACCAAACGGGTCGCCGCTTACATAGTCTAAAAGGACATAGCGAGCGCATCTGGCAGGTCGCTTGTTTAAACAATGAAATTGCCGTCACCGCCAGCAGTGATCGCACTCTAAAGGTCTGGAACTTTATCAAGGATCAGTGCCTAATGACGCTCGAGACAGATGCGATCGCCTTAGCGGTCAGTGACGCTGAGTCTTTGATTTTTAGCGGTGGAACTGACGGCCAACTTCACTGTTGGAATCGCAACACCGGGGAACGATTAGATACCTGGTCTTCACATCATGGGGGTATCTGGGCACTCGCCTATTGTCAATCGACCCAAACGCTCTACTCCGCAGGTGACGGTGGCATCATTGAAGCCTGGCAGCGGAGACAGTTAGAACCCATTACGACTTTAGGACAGCCGGGTCGCCGTATTTGGTCTTTAGCCCTGAGCGCTTGCGATCGCTACTTGGTTGCGGGAGGGGATAGCAATCAGCTGATTCGCTGGGATCTTCAGTCGCGGGAAATTGAGCAGAATCTTGGGGGATATAAAGGTCGAATTTCAGCCGTGGATTGCGGAAGCACCGATGATATTGTGCTCACTGCTAGCGCAGATCAGACCATTCGACTATGGGATATGCGTCAAGGACAGCCTTTACTGAATATCTGTAGCTACTGCAACTGGGCTTGCGAAGTGGCCGTGACCTCCCGAGATAACGGCGAGGTCTCTTTGATAGCAGGCGCTTATGAAGACGGTAACCTGTATCTCTGGAACCGAGAAACTGGAGAATGTGACCAAATCCTACAGGGACATCAGTGTTCTATTTGGTCACTCGCTACCAGTCCTGTCGGTCCCCATATCGTTAGCGGTGATGATGAGGGGATTTTAAGAATTTGGGATCTTGGCTCCGGCCGATGTCAACAGAGACTCAACGGTCACCACAGCCGAATTTGGAGCGTTGCTTGGAGTCCAGATGGTGCCACAATTGCTAGCGGCAGCGGCGATCGCACCCTAAAGCTCTGGGATGCAAACTCTGGATATTGCCGACATACATTGAACGGACATCACCGCCGGATCTGGTCTGTGAGCTTTAGCCACGATGGTCAGTGGGTTGCCAGCGGCAGTGGCGATCGCACAGTGAAACTTTGGGACTCAGAAACTGGACTATGCCATGCCACTTTAGAAGGTCACCACAGTCTGATTTCATCGGTCGCTTTCCATCCCCATCTGCCCATCATGGCGTCTGGGAGTGGTGATGGTACCTGCAAATTATGGGATTTGGAAACAAACCTCTGTCAAGCCACAATTCCCACCTCCAACTCAATAAATTGGAGCATTGCTTGGAGTCCGAACGGCAATCTCTTGGCGGTGGGAGGAGACAAGGGGCAGATCAAGCTCTGGAACCATACACAACAGCGCTGGGAGTTCTCCCTGCCTGGACAAACAGAATGTATCTGGTCAATTGTATTTAGTCGTGACAGCAAAATACTGTGTAGCGGTTCCCAAGATGGCACGACGCGTCTATGGAATATCGAATCGAGACAGTGCAGTCAAGTGCTGCAGCCCCCAAGACTCTATGAAGACTTAAATATTATGGATGCAACGGGCTTGAACATCGCTCAGATAGAAACACTTAAGGCTTTGGGCGCGAAAACATAAAATCTGGCGATCACGGCTCTGTTGCAACTTTAATCGAAGCCACTAAGCATACTCCGTAAAACCCTTGTCTTATGCAACAAACCCGAAGATTTTGTTTATGAAAGAGATCTATCCCTTGATATCTCCTTTAGATTTCTCTCTAACTTGACCCCTTCGAATCTGATTCATTACTTCAGAGCCTCGAATTGTTCGCTGCGCACTCCAGAAATTCTTGAAGTTCATTTTCGCTTTCACTTTGCCCTCCACAAATCGATGGTCTTGCTCCACGATGTTGTTCAAATATCTGACCTGCCTATGTTTCGAGGTTTCTTCCAACTCGCCACTTTCTCTCAATTCCCGAACTACTTTTGGATCCGCCACATACGAAGCAATCACTACTGAGTAGTATCGCGAGTAATCTAGATGCTCTAAATATATTCAAAGGTCGGAAAGATAAAGTCGGCAAGTGGGTTCCCAATAATTGTGATAGCTGCAAAAGCAAAAAGAACTGGGGCTATTTGCAGAGAAAGAACTACGCGATCGCCAGAACCGAGGCAAGCGAACAATCGAATGCCTTAACCCCCCGCATTACGAAGACGTCATTGCAATTGAATTGCTCGACGGAATGAATCTAGAAGTATGGTTCCAGCAGGCAACAGATTTAATCCCAACTGATGACGAATATTCTAAACCGTTAGAAAACCAAAAAGCACCTGAGCCCGAGAATAAAAAACATTGAAAACTGTCTGCATTTTCCTCGCTTTATCTAAAGAGTACGAGAAAATCACGACGCCTTAGACCTGAATTTCTGCCAACAAAACGACCGCCTACGTAAACAATGACTCTATTTAGAAATTGTTCGCTGGGAAAACTTTCTCGATGCCATGTCAAACACCCTTTTGCAAAACGAATATAACGAAGCCATCCGCAACTGTGACATCTTCGTCAGCCTCCTCAAAACCAAAACCGGAATATACTCTCAAGAAGAATTCGAAGTTGCCAACAAATCCTTTCAAGCAGCCGGCAAACCGCTAATTTATACCTATTTTAAATAGACAGGAATTTCGACTAGCTCGCGTAACCGCAAAGCTCTAATGTCACTCTGGGGTTTTCAGGAAAAGCTCGATGAACTCGGACATTTCCACACGGAGTATGTCTAGTTGATCGCAGACTTACAGAAACAGTTCTGCGATCAACTAGACATACTCCATGACGAAAACAAACTATAGCTAACGCCGCGCCCGAGCAGTTTCTCTACCCCCAAGCAATGTCGCCACTCTCTCGAACAAACCATTAACCCAATTAAACGGATTAGCAGAACTGGCATCTTGGGCAACTAATCCCTCCTCCTTGGTCCAGAAACTCAAGGCATACCAACTCATCGAATCAAAAACTCCGGAAGTCTCCAAACCATAATGAGACTGAAGCTTTTTGACGGCTTCCAGGGTTTGAGCATCGTAGACATTGGTTATGGAATAGGCATAAAACCCAGACTCTTTGAGAGATTGCTGGAGTAAGCCGACATTCTCCCCTACGTCTCCTTTACTCAGTGCCAATAATTCCAATCCTTGCTCTTGAGCCATTTATCTCTACCCAGAAATTCAGTATCTATTTTTACAAAAGCCCAAGCGATTTTCCCAAAAATCAGAAAAAAATTTTTTCTTTGGATACATTTTGCAACATTCAATACAGAATAAATCCCAGTCCCGCTCAGGGTTTGATAGCGTAAGCCTGCGAAGTATAGAGAAAGGCAAAAGATTACTATTGTTTTATCTAATATCTACTCATTTGATTCTTCTGGAAAATAACGGACAGACAATGCTCGATTCATTTCTTGCCTGGAAAACCAACCAAGATGATAGAACCGCCGCAACCTTCGTTATAGGGCGACTGCGTGCCAGAACACTCTAAAATTAGACAACTCAAAATCAGAAGCGTCCTAAGCGTTCTGGCGAAGACTATAAACATGTGGGTCAATGTCAGACTTAAAGAGAATAATCAAAATGCCCGATGATATAGTCCCATTCCTGATCGGAGTCGCTGTCTTAAGTTATCTATGTCTATCCGCCCTCACCGAAATGGGGACCAAACTCCCCTGGAAAAAGTAAACCTAAATGCAGGCAGCAGCTCGGACCGTTCCCGCTACAAATATCGGGTCATGTTAGCGTTTGAATAGTTTGCTAAGCCTTCATCTCTGCTGTGAACCCGACTCTCCCCCATCCCATATTCCACCAAGCCAATACCTGGTTCTACTCTCGCTCCCAACCCGCCCCCGATCGCCAAGAACTGGTCAGCGCCCTCCTCCAACTAGAAAAACAATCCAGACAAGAACGCTGGCGGTTTACCCCCACCGATCTCCACGGCACCTGGCGACTGGCTTTTGTCACCGGTACTTTGCGATCACAAAAAAATGCAGGAAAAATTCTTGGACCGGGTCGCTTCCTACCCCGCTGGCTGGAAATCACCATTCGCTACACGCCTTTAGCAGAACTTGACCCCGATCTCGACTCCGATGAACGCTATGGAGCCGTCTTTAACAAAGTTGCGATCGCAGGGAATCAACTCGAGCTTCGAGGACCCACTGAACTCCTTACCAACAAAACCGTTTTAGCGTTTGACTTCACCCGCTTACGCCTAAACTTCCTGGGCAAAGATCTTCTGAATCGGTCAGTGGGCGGCGGTTTATCCCGAGAAACCGAATTTTTCTCGCTACCCATCAAAAACAAGGTCTTCTTCAATTATTTCTGGGTCTCCCCCGAAGCAATCGCCGCCCGAGGGAAAGGAGGTGGCTTAGCGCTGTGGTTGCGATCGCAAACGTCTTAAATCAGTAAAATCGCTTTCTCCCGTTTACATAACCTTTTCTGTTGAATCGGGTCTATATAAGTTCGCGACTGTGCTCGAAATACAAGGAAGAACCATGACTTATGCTTTCAACTGGGTAATTAAAGGCGGTCTGAGCCTACTTGCCAGTTTATTAATCGCTGCACCGGTATTGGCTGAACCTTTCGCCTATCTACGGGCTAACGACCCAACTAGCCGCATTAATGTTCGCAAATATCCCACCAGCGAATCCTATGCTCCTCACTATGGCTTACCTGGCGATCGGGTGGAAATTCTAGAAGAGATTGATGCTGATGATGGGTACACCTGGTACTACGTTAAATTTGTCGAATCAGGTGCGGAAGGATGGATCCGAGGGGACCTAATTGCAATTGACTACAACGGCTGCCATTTTGAACCTTATTTGGACGGTTTTAACTGCAGTTAAATCGAAACCCTCACAAAATTGGGGATATGGCGTGGCCGTCCGTTTTCAAAAACACCGAGCGGTTTAGGGTAAGTTACTCGCTGGCGCATACGAGCAAGACGATAGCTTTAGCCGTTGGTTATATTAACTGCCACCACATTATCGATAATCCGATCCTTTTTAATAAATACCTGGAATGAGAAGGCACGGCGCTTTCCTCTGATAATCTTCATGGTCTTTGCCGTATTTTTGTCTTAAATGAATAACACCTTCATTCATGACTTTTAGAAGCCGCATGAACGGGAATGGTAGTTGTAAAAGCCAGAAGCAAAGGTTAGCTGGCGCAAATAATAAGGCGGACGCATCCCTAAGCGTATGTCCTGTGTGATTAATAAGGCGCGCTCTACCAAACAATCCGCCACTATACAATTTTCCTAGATTTGAGCGTTTCCATAAATATCTCTGCGCTTCTAATCCGTGTTGCAAATTCCCACAGAAAATACAGTTAAAAGCGGCAATATAATCAGCAATATCTAGTGCATAAGGCGTGCTCATAAAAGAGGGAAACAGAATAATTGCAAATATTTGGTAGGAAACCTGATGAAGAATAAATTTGAAAATCCCTAAAAACCCTATTGCCCAAAAAACAGGGCTTCTCGATTGCATGGTCATGATGCCAAAGGCCTATCATACCCCATAAAAGATATCTAGCCCAATATAGAGTTGCATGCGCTCAGGCGAGAGGTAATTAATGTTGAAGAACTGAGAAAGAAAACTTTAGAGTTGTTGGGAAATAGAAATTAAAATCACTAAAACGCCTCTTACAGGGATCCCGAAGAGGGGCGAAAAAGCCTTTTCCGACTTGCATTTGAGCCGTTTTTACTCCTTGTTACCCAACTAGTCTTTTCATAATATCCCATGAAATATCAAAATACAGATGAGGAATGGCTATATGAGATGGATGGCATCGGCAATGGTTCTATCCATCTCAAAGCTTGGCATATAATGATTTTCGGGGTTGCATAACTTGGGGAAGAAATATATTGAAGAGTGGACATCAAAAGGGAAAATCGCCGATGGAATGTCCAGAATGTAAATCTACCCAAATTCGCAAAAATGGAATCCGTCGGGGTAAACAGCATCATATTTGCGGCGACTGTGGTCGCTAGTTCGTCGAACATCCGAACGTTCATCAGGGCTATAGCGATGACGTTTGCCAGCTTTGCCTTCGCATGGTGGAGATGCTCAAATATAGGGTGAAATCGCTATTCCACTACCTGAAACTTGGAGATATACCTGTTCCTGCTCACTCATCCCTGAATTAAGCAACGCCAAATTGAATTCGTTTCAAGCTTCGAGTTAACCCTAATGGCACTTGGTGAGGACTTCGCTTGCACCATCTCTAGCTGACATTCCCTGGAAGCGGCTGTTATAATCTGGCGAAATCAATGAAATACAAAGTTAGAGATTAGTATTTAGTATGTATAGATTAAACTTTGCCCGCTTTGTTGGGAGACAGGCCGCTCTATCGATCTTAGCGCTCGGACTGACTTTTGCCGGTAGTGCCTTCGCTCAAGAAAAGCCCACGATTTCGGTGCCGGAGTTCAAGAATGAAACGACCTGGTGGTGGTGGAGCGGCGGCACCGCAGATGAACTGGCCGACGCCCTGAGCAATGAATTGACCGCCACTGGAAATTTTGCGGTGGTGGAGCGACAGAAATTAGGAGCTGTTCTCTCCGAGCAAGAACTGGCTGAATTGGGTCTGGTGAAACCGGAAACGGCAGCGGCCACCGGAGAACTCACGGGCGCACAATACATTATTTTAGGTCGTGTCACTGCCTATGAGGAAGACGTTGCCTCCGAGTCTACTGGTGGTAGCATTGGCGGCATTAGCATTGGTGGTGTTAGTCTCGGCGGCGGTGGTCGCAAAGAGGAGCAAACCGCTTACGTGGCGATCGATTTGCGGGTAGTTGATTCAACCACGGGTGAAGTTGTCCACGCGCGCACCGTAGAAGGAGAAGCCACGTCTAAAGCCGACGGGGGAGCTGGTGGCGTTAATGTTTCCGGGGTTCGGGTCGGCGGTGATCGCACCAAAACTCAACGCGTTCCTGTGGGCAAAGCGATTCGTGCCGCTTTAATTGAAGCAACAGATTATTTAAACTGCGTGATGGTCGAGCAGGGAGCCTGTGTGGCTGAATATGAAGCAAAGGATACCCGTCGTCGCGAGAATACCCGCAGCGTCTTGGAGCTAGATTAAGGTTTCTGTCATCCTCTCAAACCACTGCTGTTGACTTTACACAACTGGTTTCGGGTGTAATGACAAGGTAAGCAGCAATCTAGAATGAAATAAATTATTTTTGGTTGATGCTTACCTTAACGGTACTCTCGATGTTCTTTGTCTTCCATCCTAAAAGTGACGCGCTCCTTTTGCATACTTAACATTAGACTTGTTGGGTAATAAGCAGGAAAAACGGCTGAAACGCTCACTAGGAGAGGCTTTCGAATCCGTCTTGACTGAAATCCCTGTAAGCTACTGCTCATAAGTGTTTCAGCAATTTCATTTTCTATTTTCCAACAACTCTACTGAATTGCAGCCGACATGTATTAAAAAGTGTCGGCTGCACCTGAGAATCAGACTTCCACCGCTCAACTTTACCGCCAGACAATTGCGGCTCTAGTTTTTAAGACGGCAATTATTGAGAATTTGTGCGATCACTTAAATTTTTCTGCGATCACATAACTAAAATTACTCACTATAAAAGTGCGAACTGGATAAGGCCGAGGTCAAAACACGGCTTACGATTGCCTGAGTTAGTTTGCGATTTCCAACGTCCTAAGCCGGTCCTTCGAAGAATGAGAATTCGTAAACGCCGCTTAAAAAATCGCAAAGAAGTTCAAGAGCAATTATCAATTAGACTAGACAACTTAATATTGAAGTAATGAAGTCTCCGAAGGAAAATTAGAATGTTCAGAGTGTTTAAATTTTGATGCGCATTAGAGGCTTACGTTCTCCCAAAAGCTTGCAAAGAAGTAGGGCCATTAAGAGTTCATGCTTAAACGCCCATAGACATAAAAAAACTGTGTATAAACAGGGGGCTTGCAAGGACATATAGTGTGAGAGCAATCAACTTTGGATAAAAGTAAGTGTTAATTTTGTGAAAGTATTTTCTAGCCAAAAACATCAGAAGTACAGCTAAGAAAAATCCGACCAATAAGCTTGACTGGGCATCCCCCCAAATGCTGATAAAGCTGCTAACAAATGCTCTAGGTTGAAACAGCATGACCACAAAAAAAATAAACTTCCCGAAAAATAAATACAAGGGGATAAAAATCAATGCGAGTAGAATGTCGATTCCGCTAGAAAGCGTGCTTTCCAAATAAGATAAGCACAACTCGCAATTTCTGAGATAGAGAAGCGAGGAGACTTCAACTGAAATTATCGCAATCAAGAAATATATATAGTCTAGTTTCCGAAAAGCATTCATGACTTAAACAGAATCGTAGTAAACCCTACATTAATGGGACCGAAAATAAACCTTACGGAATAAGATAATATCACCTTCAACAATATCATCTTCAAGTAAGGCTATTGTTGTGATTCGAGCTTTGCCGATGGCATTTTAGATCAACACAAAACTGGACTCAGTAATGCTAGCCGCATCGATGCCTCTGAGAATTGCGATCGCAGACAAGACGACCTAGGTGAAGACGACATACTGATTGATAATCCTTTATTCGACTGCTTGCTGAAGCTGTTTTGATAAGTCGATCAAGTAGAATACCATACCAAAAAAAAACACCAGCTTACGCCATAAGGATTAGGTTTTAGAGAGATGCGATCGCTCAGTGAAGCCTCAGGTTCTCTCGATACTATTCAAGAATAATTAAAGCTTTAGCCAGATCGCTTAGGACGCTTCTGATTTTGAGTTGCTTAATTTATAAAGCGTATTGGCACACAGCCACCTCTCCGAAGGTGTCCGCTGCTACACCAGTACGCACGTCCTCCATCCTGTTTCTGACGCTTACTTTTTGGCTAAGAAAAATCCGGCGGCGTTCCTGACTTTACCCAATTCGGGATCAATAGCCTCAGGCAGCTATCACAATAACCAGCTCAGGGAACTGCCGATATTTGTGTCACTGTCACTGCTGATCAGCATTGCCCAGCCTTCTGCGGTTGGCGGTTTAGACAAGGCAGAGCGGAATTCGAGGGGGCGATTTCGATTCACATCGGGTGCGAAAATAATTACTGGGTCGTGGCTCAGGTGGATCATTAGGCTAAGGAAACCTTCGAGCAAGGAATGTATGGGGCCTGGGAGTGAAGTCTTCCACCCAGTTACTTAGGCTCTAAGCGCTATGGCGGGCGAGGTAATGGTCGATGATGCGGCAGTGTGCAACTGTCAAGCTGCCGCTATAATAAATCCCGACCGATTACCACCACCATAAGGTGCGGCGGTAAGAAATAGAGGTGGCAATTAAAATGAAGAGCGCACAAAGCAGTGACGGTAATGGCTAAGCAATTTAGCGCTAACCGACATCGCAAGGTAACGTAGGATGAGGCTCAGCGAAGAAAGCTCTCCTTCTGATATTTGTCTCTAATATCATGACGCTCTCCATGAACTGGCCAGAATATCTTGCCCACTTGCAAAAGACAGGCAAAGAAGGACTACATTTCGCGCCAATAGATCAACACGATATAACCGTACAGTATTCGGGGCTACTTGGTCAGGGATGGGTACGCTGGATTAAATTGCGCGAGGGAATAGAGCTGCTGATTGAGAGAACACAAAATCACAATCGGCTACTATCAAAGCTCCGCTTAGAAATGCGGTTATTAAAGTGGCATTTTATCCTTTTTGGAAAACAGAAAACT
>JBCDHF010000074.1:0-13897 GCA_038750375.1 Cyanobacteria bacterium P01_H01_bin.15 | reverse complement strand
CAAGCCTCCACGCACCGGAAGCGATAAATGCGCTCCTCCAGCGGAAATTTTTTCCTCAGGTCGTCCAAATCATAGGTTTTAGGGTTTTTTACCAGACCCGTAACCTCGACTTGCCAATCATTCAGCGGCAAGTTTTGCGCCTTTAACCAAATCTTTTTCGTACCGCCAAATTCGTAGAAGTTGTTGTATTGTCCCGCCAATATCTCATCAGTAATCGGGCGCTGCACGGTGAACTGCGTATTCTCTGCCGCTCGCAGCGATTTGCCTTGGAGCGATTTTTCGAGTTCAGTCTGAGACGCCGACTTCTGACAGCCCGCCAAGCCCAGCAAACCCCCGCCAATGCCCGCACCCACCAACGTTTTGATAAACTTCCGTCGATTGAAATAGTGCCGCTCAGGGGTCACGAGATGTTCGTTTAATTCCCAATCTTGAGGAACCCGAAATAAAGTCATGAAAAGTGCTTCGCTTGCGTAAACAGAGACTTTCTTTATTATTGACGGCATTTACGCCCACGACAAATGGAGGTCACGGCAGTTTAAACGCCAAATCGCCTTATTACGCCAAGCCGAAAGAGTCCCCAGAGACGAGCGGGTCAGAAGAAGTCCCTCTGTCGGTTGAGAAAAGACGAAAACCGACTAAAACTGCAGCCGCTGTCGCAACCACTGCCATAACTTGACCACAAATTCCTCGCACCAATACATCACTTGGTCAAGCCAGCCCAGGATGATACTGAGAGGATGTTCTTCGTAACCAAAGTCAACAACGGGCGTATCCAGCGCATTCAAGGGATTTATGTGGGGACTAGTCGCCCGGTCAGAAAGGCCGTCACTCTGTTTTTCTAACGTCTCTAGTGCTTGAGTCTGCGAGGAAGTAGTCGAAACCGCTGAGGATGTAACAGCAGTTGTGATCGCAAAACTAGACTCTTGAACTAGTGCTGCTTCAGATGACTCTCCGGACTGAGTATTTGTTGTGGTGAGGGCTGACTTTTCGGGCGAGGAGCCAAACAGCACCGACCAGTCAATGCCGTCGTGTTTCAACGAGGGTAAATTCGCAGCCGATAAGTTTTTCGACGGTCGTCGACCCGGTAAAGAATTGTCTGAATCTTCTGAAGCCATAAAACGCGCTTGGTCCGGCTCTGGCGTCCCAAAAAAATATGCGATCGCAGCTTGAATTAGGACCGACAAACTAAACGGATCGGGCCGTTTTTCCCGTGCTAAATCACGATCAGTACTCTGTGCAGATGATGGCATTGTCGAAGACTGTTGAGCCGAAACGACATTGCTGGGCCCTGACTTCATAATTTGCGATCGCGGTTGTTTCTGAGCCTTAGCTCTCAAAGAAACTAGGCTCGAAGCGACCGATTGCGGAATTTGTCGCAACTTGTCCCCAAACGTTCCACCCAAAGAGATGCTCGGAGTGCCAGTCGAATCCTTTGACTTTGATGACGCGAACGCACGTAGCAATTGACTTTTCGGACCTGGCAATTGTCGTTGTGCAGTTCCGGGCAAAACAATATCTGCTGACTCTGTTGCCGATAACGATTGCTCTGTTCTGTGATCGCCAAAAAAGTGATCAATCGCTGCCCGAATCCAATTTTCTAAAAACTTCCGTTGTGCAAATCTGCTATCGCGGGTTGAGTCCGGGCCTAAATCGGCAGCAGCCGCTGCCTCCTGAGATAATCCTTGATTTTCCGCGCGAACCAGACGGGTTTCTACTTTGACCAATTGTCGATCGGCTCGGATAACGGCTTGTTCAAGGAGCTTGCGCGGACTCTTACCGAACAACCACCGCGGACGCTCCATTTCATAGCGAACCCGGCGCTCCCAATAGTTATTCATCTGGGCGTCAACTTGCTGCTGCCAATGCTGCTGCTCTCGCTCATCAAAAACAGCAAGTGCTTGGTTATTGTTTGCGATCGCAACCAGTTGACGACTTTGCAGTTCACTGGCAATTCCTTGCAGTGTAAGCATTGGCGCTTCTGGCACTGCGTCAGCCAGCAAATCTGGAGGGAGTGCCGCCATCACAGTTTCAATTGCGCGATCGCAAGGGGGTAATTCCGGTTTGATTTCGGCGCAAGGCAGTTCCGGTAAAGGTCGTGTGGTCTGACCCCCCATTTGCCGTTCGGGTGGTGTTCTGTGTAGCCCCTGCCAAACTGTATTGACAAGCCAGTCGACCCCCCACTTTGCCTTATGCGTGGCTTCTCGGACCCACAATCCGAAGCGATCCCCCCAGCGCAAACGCTGCCGATTGAGCAAATTCAATAAGCGACTTTGATAGGGTCCAGCCGGATCAGAACGGGTCATAAGCAGAACTCGCGGTTTCCCTCAGGGGCAGGCGAAAGTTACGATATAGCTAATCATAAAGCGCTGCTAACGAAGAGAGAATCAATATGTTTGCAAAGGTTTCATTGGGTTCGGTTTTGTTAACCGTAGGCGGGATTTTAACCATCACTGGTTTTTACGCCTATTTTTCAGGCAATGCGACCTTAAATTTGGCGGGACTTTTTTATGGGGTGCCCATTTTGCTCGGCGGTTTTGCCCTCCGTGCCGCAGAGCTAAAGCCGACACCCTTTACGGCAGAAACCACCCCGGAAATTTTGGCCTTACGAGAAGCGCAAGCCACCGATACCCAAAATCAAATTCGCAAAGACGTTACGCGCTACCGGTACGGACAGGAAGTCCATCTTGAGGAATCCTTAGAGCGCCTTAATATGAGCCCCACTGACGAAGAGCGCCCGCTCTTGATTGGTCTACGGGAAACGTCTACCGATGGAGCGTATACTCTCGTCTTAGAATTCGATTCGCCCTTGATGCCCATGAACATTTGGGAAGACAGAAAAGAGCGACTGACCCGCTTTTTTGGTCCCGATATTCGCATCGACCTCACGGAAGATAAAGATGACGATCGGGTTGATGTTGCCCTCATCAAAACGCAATCAGCTCCCGCTGAAGCCTCTGCCGCTTAATCCACGTCGTTACTACGGATTTAAGTTTGCGCCCGCTGCCAAGCCAATTTGGCTGCGCCCGTAATCCCAGCTTTATTGCCAAGCGCAGCCACCACTAGCTCCACTCCCCCATGGGAGGTTGGCATCACCCGCCGAGCTAGTTCCGCCTCGGCCGAAGGGAAAAAAAATGGCGCGCTCGCACTAACACCTCCGCCAATAACAACCGCCTCTGGAGTCAGTATATATACGGAGCTAGCTAGGCCCGCTCCCAGCAGGCGACCATACGCGGTCCAAAACTGCAGGGCATCGTTATCTCCCTCTGCCGCTAAGCGGGCTAGCTCTGAAGGGTCTTTTCCTGTGTTACGTCGAATCGCCGTGACAGAGCAATACTGCTCCAGAGAGCCGGAGTTGCCGCTATTGCAAGGGGGTCCATCTAGATTGACCGTTACCAGCCCTAGCTCTCCTGCCGCACCCTTCCGACCCAGAAAAAGGTCGCCGCCCATAATAACTGCACCACCCACGCCGGTGCCCAACGTCAACAGAACAAAATCTTGATAGGTTTTTCCTGCACCTAACCAGGCTTCACCCAAAGCCGCACAATTAGCATCATTCTCAACAATGGTCGGCAGCGCCGTCATCCGTTCCAACATATCGGCCACCGGAATATCAATCCAGTTGTCGAGATTAATGGCAATACGCGCGATCCGACTATTTCGGCAAGAGGGACCAGGGGTGCCAATGCCAATCCCGATGGTTTGTGAAGTTCGGATTTCTGCGATCCCGGCTGCCACTCGATCCATGACCGCCTCGGGCATAGTCGGCTGCGGAGTTTTTAGCGTCAAAGAAGCCTGCTCATTACCCGCTTCATCAAAGCGACCAAACTTAATGGCAGTGCCCCCCAAATCAATCCCAAGTACTGTCTTCTCTGTCATACGCCCACTCGTTGCTGCTTTTGAAATCCCTGATAACCTCTGATCCCAACTGAAGTCAAAAGCTCAGGCTATCTCTTTTCTGCCCAACGTTTTTGATACTCAGCCTCCGAATACAAATCGTGGGTACTCTCTACGCGATCGACAAATAAGTGCCCTTGAAGATGGTCATATTCGTGTTGAAAAATACGCGCCACAAAACCGGTCCAAGTTTGCTCTTGGGTTTCCCCTTGAGTTGTTTGATAGCGCACCGTCACCGCTTGATTGCGTGGTACCCAGCCCCGTAAACCCGGCACACTCAGACAGCCTTCCCAACCCTTGACCAGCTCTTCGCTCACACTCACCACTTCTGGATTTATCAGTGCTATGGGGTCCATATAAGGCGCATCCGGATAGCGCGGATGGGGGCGGGAAGCCAAAATAATGACTTGTTTACTCTCGCCAATTTGGGGCGCGGCGATACCCACCCCGCCATCAGCCTCGACAGTTAATAATAATTTCTTAACTAAGTTCTTGATTTCCCGAGCCGTGGGATCAGCGACTGGTGTTGCGATCTGCCTGAGGGTGGGATGACCTAACTGTAAAACTACGGAACGCATTGTCATCGTTTGATTAAATTTGCTTCTGCATCTTCTCGGTGCCATTACAATACTATTCCGCCCTAGAAATTCTCGTTTCCGTCTGATCCCTTATTTGGGAGGTTTGTCCGTGCCGTTCCCTCAGCAAATTTGGTCTCAAGCACTCGTTCGTCTCGAGTCCCAGCTCAGTCGTCCTACGTTTGAAACTTGGATTAAAACCGCCACTGCCCAATCGTTGGACGCAGAGAATTTTGTGCTGCGAACTCCTAACGCCTTTTTTCAAAATCATTTGCAGAAAAACTATCTGGGTATGATTGCCGCCATTTTGCAGGATATTTTGGGATATTCCGTTGAAGTTAAGGTGATCACTGACCAGGGCGATAGCATTGCATTTACCACTAATGATCCCGATAGCAATGGCTCTGCCTTGGCGATTACACAGCAGAAAGGGGGGCTGGCCACTCGGGAGCGTTTTCGCAACAATAAGCTCAACCCTAAATACACCTTCTCTCGCTTTGTCGTTGGCTCCAACAATCGCATGGCCCATGCGGCAACCTTGGCCGTTGCCGAATCTCCGGGGCGAGATTTTAATCCGCTTTTTTTATGCGGTGGTGTCGGGTTAGGTAAAACCCATTTGATGCAGGCCATCGGCCATTATCATCTAGAGATTTTTCCCGATTCCCGGGTCTTCTACGTTTCCACAGAGCAGTTTACAAACGACCTGATTACTGCGATTCGGAATGACAATCTGCAGCGTTTTCGAGAGCATTATCGCGAAGCGGATGTACTGCTTGTTGACGATATTCAATTCATTGAAGGCAAGGAATACACTCAAGAGGAATTTTTCCATACCTTCAATACTCTTCACGAAGCCGGTAAGCAGGTGGTCCTCGCCTCCGATCGTCCTCCCAGCCAGATTCCAACCTTAGAAGACCGTTTAGTCTCCCGCTTTTCCATGGGTCTAATTGCCGATATCCAAGTGCCCGATCTGGAAACGCGGATGGCCATTCTGCAAAAGAAAGCGGAATATGAAAATGTCCGGCTTTCTCGTGAGGTAATCGAATACATTGCCAGCAACTATATTTCGAACATTCGAGAATTAGAAGGCGCCCTGATTCGGGTGATGACCTACATCTCGATCTCTGGTCTGCCCATGACGGTGGAAAACATTACACCGATTCTCAATACCCAGCTAGAAAAAGTACCCGCCACGCCGAATACGATTCTGCGGGTTGTGTCGGAGACTTACCGAGTGTCCCAAGAAGACCTGAAAAGTAACTCCCGGCGCCGGGAAATTAGCTACGCTCGCCAAATTGGCATGTATCTGATGCGGCAATACACCGATTTCAGCCTGCCTCGCATAGGGGAGCTATTTGGCGGGAAAGACCACACAACGGTGATGTACAGCTGTGACAAGATTGCGAAGCAGCTTAAAGTTGATAACGAGCTGAATCAACGGCTTCGGCAACTGGGAGATCGCATACAGCTAATTAGCCGTTCTCGCAGCTAATTTCAGATAAAAATAGCTAAATTTCGGGTAGGAGCTTTGTGGAAAACCGCCAGGATCAGCAGTCGTTCATAGACTCTAAAGACAATCTGAAATCAAAGCGGGGACTGCGTTTGACCCCAAGCTCAATGCCTGAAAAAGCTCTGGGTTCTTTTCCACAAGTTTTCCCCAGCCCTGGGGTTTGGTAAAAGTAGGTTTCTTTATCTGAACCCGCTGCTAGTCGCTTTTCGGACCTATGAAACTGACTTGTTCCCAAAATGATTTGAATAGCCAGCTCTCATTGGTGAGTCGGGCAGTTCCAGTGCGTCCCACCCACCCCGTTTTAGGCAATGTATTGATGGAGGCGGATGCGGCCAGCGGACAGGTAAGTTTAACTGCCTTTGATTTAAGCTTAGGAATTTGTGTTACGTTCCCGGCTGAGATTGAACAAAGTGGGACGCTGACCCTACCGGCCAAACTGCTGGGGGATATGGTGTCGAAGTTTCCAGATGGGGAGATTAGCTTGCAGGCAGATCTAACCAGTGAAAGCGATGCGTTAGCAACTTTGACCTCCTCTTCGGGCCGATTCCAATTACGAGGCCTTGGAGCAGATGATTATCCACAGCTACCGGTCATTGAAGATGGAGATACCTTGACGCTGTCGGTTGCGACGTTAGCCAATGGTTTGCGCGGCTGTTTGTTTGCAGCTAGTCCGGATGAGAGTAAGCAGATTTTGACGGGTGTGCACATCTGTGGGACTCGAGATGGCTTGGAGTTTGCGGCGACTGACGGGCACCGATTAGCGGTGGTGGAAGTTCCGTGGCCTGGACAGGACAAAGAAGAGACGACGAATGTCGTACAGCTGCCGGTGGAGTTTGCGGTTACGATTCCTGCGCGGGCGTTGCGGGAGTTGGAGCGGATGCTCAATGCTCATGACGAAACGGATTTGGTGACGGTCCAGTTTGATGAAAGCCAGGTTACATTTGCTCTGGGAGATCAGCGACTCACCAGCCGGAAATTGGAGGGGAGTTATCCCGCTTATCGGCAGCTAATTCCGAACAGCTTTAATCGCCAGTTAACGGTTGAGCGCAAGCGGATATTGAGTGGGTTGGAACTAGTAGCCGTTTTGGCTGATCAGAAAAATAATTTGGTTAAATTCAAGCTGGATGAAGCCGATCAGAAATTGTATTTGGCCGTCGAAGCGCGGGACGTGGGCAACGCCAAAGAGGCTATTGCCGCCCAGATGTCGGGGGGCAGCCTGGAGATTGCTTTTAATGTGAAGTATTTGATGGATGGACTACGGGCGTTACCGGCAACAGAAATCCAAATGCAGCTTAACGAGAATACCCAACCGGTTATTTTTTCTCCTTTGGGAGAGACGAAAATGACCTATTTAGTAATGCCGGTGCAACTTCGCGATTAGAACAACATATTTTCCGCATTTCAGACTTACTCAGCATTGCGAATTATTTTGACTGTTTAAACTCACACTTGAACTCGGTTATTGGTCTCTCGATATTTATTGGATTGCGATCGCAAACTGAAGCCCACTCCAATTAGGATAACTACTTGTCTGTAGTTGTTGTGATTGCACAGTATGCTTTCTCTGTTCCAAGCATTCCGACAAGAGAATCGGAAACTCATCTCGGAACCGAAGAGGGTTATTGGAAGACACTTGCCGGAATTTTGATCGGTAAAGTCTAAACTAAGCGTAGCCCACGGCTTTTCCTTTTATTTTAATGATGGGAATCTGTTGCGTACACTTGTGTGTTTGGGACGAAGTCGCGCCATAGAGTCAATGGAAAGCAAATCACCCAGTCCAAACTCGGAAACTCAACTCGACACCGAACAGAACGGCAAGCAAGAAGAGTTGACAGTGCAGACCGTGAGCGATCCTGCGCCAATGTCTTCTCCTCCCCGTAAAACAACTTTATTCCTGCGACTGCTGCCTACTCTCCTCCTAGCGGGTGCGACTGGTATCTGGTGCTTTATAGGACGCATACCGATTCGGGTGGTGGGACAGTCAATTCTCATTGAGCCACGTTCGATTGTTCCCTTTCAAAATCGGGGTGCTGGGGGACAGATCTTAGAGCTACGCGTACGTCCCGGCGACTCCATTGAGCGCGGACAAATCCTGGCAGTCCTGGACTTGCCGGAATTACAAGAAAAATTAGCGACGCAACAACAAAAGCTGGCGGAATATGAGCAAGAAGATTTTGAAATTACTTTGGCTCAAGATCGGCGGACAGCGTTATTGCAGCAAACCCTACAATTAGAGGGCATTGCCATTCCCCCGCAAATTCAGGCCAATGAAATGCAGATGAAGGCGCTGGACACGGAATTGATCGCAGTCAAAAAGCAAGGGGACGCCTATCGAGAACGTATTGAGCAACTGGGTGAGTTTATTCGCTTGACGGAACAACGATTTGAGTCGCTGGAATTTCTGATTGAACAAGGTGCTGTCGCGCCTCTCAGTTCTCCCATTGTTGATTCAGAAAACACATACCAGCAGAGCAAGAATGAACAAACGAGTCTATTCGCCAAGTTAGAAGACCTTAGCTACGAAGCTCAACGTTTGCGATCGCAACAAATTCAACTCAAGGCCCAAAACCAAGAATTGCTGGCCCAACTGGAGAGCCTACGCAAACAGTCGGCAGACTCTGACCTTGAAGATCTTAAGCAGAACGTAAGCCGCCGCAATACAATTGATGATCTCAAGCGAGACATCATCAATTTAGAAACACAAATCGCTACCGAAAGTAAAGTGGTGGCGTCCCATAGCGGCACGATTGTGACCGTGAGCGCGAATCCAGGGCAATATGTGCCTATTGGTAGTCACTTGGGAACCGTGCGGGTTCAAGAAATTGCAGGAGATTCGGCACTTACCACCTTTGCATTTTTTACCCCGGAAGATGCCAGTCGCATTCAAGCTGGCATGACAGCAGAGATGACCCCCCACTTGCTAACTAATCGGCGGTTTGGAGGGACAAGAGAGCAATTTGGCTACATTCCGTCAAAGGTGTCTTGGGTTTCCTCTAAGACTGTGACCGTCGAGGAAGTCACCAGCATTGTAGGAGATGAAGATTTAGCCAAATCTCTGGTCCAAAATCCAGTTCCCTATTCAATTCCGGACAATGGTCGCGCCCAGAATCTACCAGTCGTTCAGGTGCGACTCGATTTGAGTAACAATCTAGACACTCCCACTGGTTTTCAATGGACCCAGGGCAATGGTCCTAGCGTGACTCTTCCGGAAGGCACTATCGGTGAAGCTCGGGTCACGGTGGAGGAGCGATCGTTAGCTAGTTATGGGACTGCCTTTTTACGGTGGCTCACCGGTGTTTATGACAATTAAAGCCTGTTGTGAACAGGGGATGCTCGCTGATGGATAACGCGTTTCTACAAAAATGTCTCAAACTTGCGATCGCAGCCCCGCTTGCCTATAGTGCCGCCTTGGTTTCCGATATTTCCGCTGGATCTAGCTTTCTGGGACCCTTGATGGTGTTTATTATTTTGTTCTATCTCTCGGGGTCCATTGCACAAAAAGAAAAAGCCATCTTGGGAATGTGGCAAGTGTTAGCGTTCGCATTGTTTGTCGGCGCCTTTGTGGCAGGAACGGGATGGGCTAATAGCGTGACGATCTTCCTTAGCATCTTATTGCTCGGTTTAATCGTGCAACTTTTGATTCCTCGTCCTCTTCAGCTCGCGATGCTCCCCTTGGCTGGCTACAACGTGATTACCGTTTTGGCAGCCTCGACCCCTTACACAGCAGCGGTGGAAAATACACTGTTGTTAACTCTCGGTTTGTTATCGGGATGGCTAGCAGAGCGTTTTTTCTGGGCAGTCAGAGAAGAACAAGCCCTGGAGCAGCAGGCGCAACAGACGGTTCAGCTACTTAACCAGCTGCGAGACTTAGCATTTAGTGGCACTTACTCCAACTCTGCCCCCAGCGAAGCCGCCACTGTTTTCGCGGTGCAAACTCAAATTGCTACCTCCATTCAAGGAACCAAAAAAACCCTAAAATCTGCGATCACATCTGGTCGGTTGACGCCCGAAAGCAAAACGGTCTGGCAAACAGTAATTTCTCTGCAAGCTAGGCTGCAAGCGGAGTTAATTGCTTTGGCACGTCTCTTTTATGAGAATCAAACCAACCCCCTGTTGCAAGAATTTCGGGCTGAACTCATTGAAATTGATCGGAGTTCAGAAGCGGTTTTTGGCAGGCTCCGGACAGCTGTGATACAACGGGCGCGAGTAGTCTCGGGGACACCGTTAGATTTGGAATCGTGGCAACATCGATTGGCGCAGTTAAGGGCATCTGGACGAACACAATCGTTTGACTTAGCGGCTCGGTTACAAGTGGCGTTAATTGAACATCGTTTAGAGGGATTGGCGAGGGAACTTGCAGACTGCCAGGATTGGCTATTGTCCTATCGTCAAATCAGTCAAACTAGCGTGAGACCTCCATCATCATCGACAACATATAAACCCGCTGAGTCATGATATCGTTGCTCTGTCCTTATGAATATTAATCGTTTTATTTTGAAGCTCGCGCTTTCGGCGGGGCTGGCTTATGCGGTCGGTAATGCGATGCACAGTCAGCGGATCAGTTACGTCATTTATGGGGCTGTTTTATGTATGCACCCCATTGCTGGCGATAATGTCGGATACACTCTTGATAAATTGCGTGCGGCAGCCCTTGGGGCAACCGTGGGAATGATTGTCAATGTCGCGTTTCAAAGTAATACGATTGCCATGTTGGCGGTGGGTCCAGCGGCGATGGTGATTGGCGGGTATTGTTTAGGGCTGCCGCCGCGAGTACTTAATTTCAGTAGCGTGGTGTGCATCATGGCGATTACTAGCACCTCTTACAGCGCTGAGCCCTTTAACTATATTGGGTTGCGATTTTGGAATATTTTTCAGGGAGGTCTGGTCGGGATGGCGGTTAATTTGCTGCTATGGCCAGATCGGGATGTAGATAAATTAGGTCCGTCAGTTACCAATGCGATCGCAGATTTGCGGCGTCTTTTCGATGAGATTGTGGTGAATTATCGCGAGGGGAAATTGGCTGAAAATGTGGACCTGCGCAGACAGTTGATTACGGATGTTCAGAACCAGCTTTCTGGCATCGATAAGTTGATGGGCAATGTCAAAAATGAAGTGAGTTCTCCGTTTGCGAATACGGCGTCTTTTGAGCGTTGGGTTGCGGTACAGACTCGGCTACAGGCGTTGCTGTTGTTGATGGGAGATTTACATCTGGCCCTGGAGGGGGGGGATGGGGATCGTCTTTACGAGACGCTGCATTCGGAACTCAAAGCCTTAGTGCATGCCACAGAGCAGACGTTCGCGCGCTTGAGTAATCCAGGACTATTTCAAGGGAGGAAATCTATTGCTAATCCGTTGGCGAATTTCCCGATTTTGACGCAGGCATTAGGGGCGCGCATTGCGGAAATTGATCAATCAGAGACTTTACAAATTGATCCAGCTGAGATGAGGCGGTTTGCGGCGTTTGTATATGGACTCCGTGCGATCGCATCGGATTTGCAGGCTTTATTCGGTGAATGCAAGTTCAGCCAATAAAGAAGTCTTTAACTCATGGTAGTCGTCACCTTTGTAAGGTCGTGACTGCGTGCCAGAACGATCTAGCGTTGGGCAGTTCAAAATCAGAAGTGCCCTAAGCGATCTGATGAATGCCGTAGAAAAAGACGCTGCCGAGCGCATACCACCAATTTAAAATTACGAATATCTTAAGTGAGCGGAAGATGACTATTCGTGACTTGGCGATTTTCCTCAGCGCTCATCGGGCAAAAAACTACAATTTTGTCCGATGAGCACGATCTTAATAGGAGATTCTGCTAAGTAAAGAAAAACTAGTGGAATCTTCAAGGGAGATTTATAGCAGCCGTCACCTTGGCAAGGCGGCGGCTGCGTGCCAGAACGCCCTGGCATTGGGCGATTCAAAACTAGAAATGTCCTAAGCGATCTGGCGGACACTACACATTAGACTTCGATAAGGTTTCCGCTGAGCCCTTCAAAAGAGAAAGTCCCAACCTCTTCGCGATAGGTCCCTTTGAGATCCCGAAGAATACTAATCGCGAGGCTTTCGCCAACCAAGTTACCACCCGTGGGAAACAGTTGCTTTTCGGGTGAGTCGGGCACAACCCCGGCACCATAGGCAGTCCCGTCGGTGCGCCAGTGCATCCCGGCACCATCTCGGAATAGCGTGACGTTCGCAACGAGCTTGTTGAGCTCGCCATGAATAGTCAGAGGCGAACCACCCACATAGTCCACTAAGCGCTGACCGCCTTCCGCGGGAACCTTCGGATTGGCAATCTCGCCATCCGCAAAAAATGCTTTGGCTAGCGTTGCGGCAGCAGCGATAAAGCAGGAATGTCCACCGGGATAGGCTGGGTGGGTGGGAGAACCTTCAGGGAAAGCGATCGGCAGCAAATGGGTTCCGCTCCCGTCACCCCGTTTTTGAGCTATATTTTGCGCCTCGTTATAGTCCTCAATGTAGTCCAGCACAGAAGTCTCGTCAGTCCAAACGGATGCGCCCTCATCAAAAAACCGACAGAAATCAAATTTTTCAGGGAAGCTGGGGTCATTTTTGGCCAAACGGGCCAACTCTAAACGGTGACCATAGACTTCTGGACGCAGGCGACGATGCACTTGCCACTTTTGAAACCAGGCATGCTTAAGGGCATAGACGGCCGCTAAGCCCACATGAATGGTGAGATCTGGATCTCCGAGGCTACCGAAAGCACCCGCCGTCGTGATCCGGCGATTCTCTTCAGCCAGCGGACTGTAAGGATTCGCTGAAGCCAAATTCTTGCCCAGTCCGAGCAGAATCAGAGTCGACCAGAAGCCGGACTGGTAAGGCAGATCGATATGAACCCATTGACCAGCATCTCGTAACGTGGTGATGTAGCGGGTGCCATCTAGAATGTCGGTGCCAGACGGATCGATATCACCGTTATTGACTCGCTTCCAACTCTCAAGATCGGTTAAATAATCGAGTCCAGGACGAGGGTAGCGTTGCAGTTGAAGAATAGGTTGATTACCAAAGACATAGTCCTGCAGCAAAAATTGAGAAACATGGGGACCAATGAAACAGCCTCTATAAGGACCTCGAAAAATTGTTTGCGGCGTGACTTTGAACCCAAATTCCTGCTCAAATCCCAGCTTATTTAGATCATCGCATGCTGTTTTGATAATTGGGCTTACGCCATAACGATCGAACGGAACGTCTCGGCAAAGAGCCATCCAGTAGCGCTCCACCATATCAACCGCAGTATTACGGCTACCAAACTTCGGTGCCGGGGCCATGCGAGAACTATGGGAGTCATCGCCAATCAGCTGAAATGAATAGGCGTTGAGGGGGTTTGCCAGAAGGCGTCGATCGGGATTGGGGACTAATCCTCCAAGCTCTACACATTCAAAGGCGCTTTGGGTTCCCTCGTGGATGGCCCTTAATAAACTCTGAAAAGAATTTTTTTCGACGAAGCCATGGGGGTCGTGCTTAAGCGCTTTGGAAAAAGAGCCAAATCCTGGCTTTTCTAGTTCGTCAAATCGCTCCTCATCACCATTATTCTTTTGCGGTTTGGCCGTTCTTAAGGCCTCCGCTGCGATATCACGCACATTATTTCGCAGGTCATCAGCCTGTTGTTTGCGCTCATTAAAATCAATCATTACGCCGGTCCTGCTTCAAAACACTCACTTATGCTCAATAGCCAACAAGGCTACATAAATACGTCGCAAGAAAGCACCAGTTTATTACTGAATGCACTATTAAAACGTATTTTTTACAGAGTGTAGCGTTTTGGATTAGTAAATACAGGCCGAGTCGGCCTCTCTTAAGAAGGATTTCGGCAGAATATTCATTAAACCACTATGTGTTTATTAGTTGATTTTACTTAGAAATAATGGTTTTGTGAGGTCTGAATCTTAGCTGGTTCTGAATTGCTGT
>JBCDHF010000073.1:0-13900 GCA_038750375.1 Cyanobacteria bacterium P01_H01_bin.15 | reverse complement strand
GGATAGTTGTTGTCATGATTGCGTTTAAGGAATGATAAATATGATTGTGCCTGAGCACCCTCTTAATATAACTCAACATTACAGAAGTGCTTACTCATTCTTTTTCTCAAAGGGTTTGAATAACTTAGAGTACTGATAAGGTGAGCTAATATGTGCTTGCGCCTTTGAGAAATGCGGCGTAAATCAGCACATAAATGTTCAAAAACTGTTTTGAACATTTTGGTAATCGCAAACATTCCACCCAAGCCAGACAAAATTTCATACTCAATGTTTTGGGCGCTTCTCACTGAAATAATTTGGAACTGGGCGTAGCGCTTAAAGCCGAGCAAGAAGGAACTGATATAGTGTGAGCACCTTCGAAGAGTAAAGGTTGTTCAGGAAGTTATATGTTTGCAAGCCTGTGGTCGTGGCTGAGTAGGGCAGGGTCTGCCGTCTTATTAGGTGGACGAGTTATTTTATTTTTGATAGCTTTCCGCTTCGATCGCCGTCAAACCCATGAGCAATTGATTCTTGTGGGTCCCGAATCCTTACTAATTGCGTTGATCACTTCCGGCTGTATCGGCATGATCTTTACAATTCAGGTGGCGAGTGAATTTTTAAAATTGGGTGCTAGCACTACTGTGGGTGGTGTTTTGGGAATAGCGATGGCCCGCGAACTATCCCCGATCATCACGGCCGTTGTTGTCGCTGCTCGCGTGGGCGCTGCCTATGCAGCCGAGTTAGGTACCATGCGCGTAACAGAGCAAATTGACGCACTTTACACCCTCAAAACGGATCCAGTCGAATACTTAGTGGTCCCCAGAGCTCTGGCTTGCTGCATTATGGTACCTATTCTGTCCATACTGTCCCTGGTGGTTGGAATGCTTGGGGGGCTGTTTCTAGCCAATGCCATGTTTAGCATCACCCCTCTAATTTTTCTGAACTCGATTCAGAATTTTCTGGGCGTTTGGGACTTAGTTAGCGGTCCGATCAAAGGCATTGTGTTTGGCATCTTTATCGCTATCATTGGCTGCAACTGGGGCTTGACGACTCGGGGCGGAGCAAAAGGGGTCGGTCAATCTACCACAGCGGCTGTTGTCACAGCCATCCTGGCAATCATTGTTTCCAACTTTTTTCTGTCTTGGGTCATGTTCGGCGGTAACAACAGTTCCTCTACCTTTCTCTAATCTTCCGTCTCGTCGTCAGGCTCAGAGCCGGGTTGCCAAATCATCACTTTGCCTTCGTCTCCAGCGGAAACTAAATACTTACCGTCAGGGCTAAATGCGATCGCAAAACTTCTCATTGTGTCCAGGCTATTCAATAGCTTGCCTTCAGGAAAACTCCAAATTTTGACTGTTTTATCACTACCAGTGCTCGCCAGGGTCGTCCCATCTGGGCTAATAGCCAGATCCCTAATAGCATCAGTATGCTGAGTCATCGCCCTAATAATACGCCCCGATTCAATGTCCCAAATGACGATAATATTACTTGCCCCCCCAGCCACCAAATACTTATCGTCAGGACTAACCGTCAAGGCAAATTGGGGATAAGCACCCGAAGCAAACCCGCGAATTAAATCTCCGCTCTGCAGGTAACGAAAACGAACTTCACCATTGAAAAGTGAATAACCAATGACATCGCCAACGGAGCCAATGACCAGACGCAAAACGGAATCGTCTGTTTGGATCGTATTTCCAACCTGCTCGCCTGTCAGACTATCCCAAACCTTGATAGTTTCATCGATGCTGCCACTAATGACAGTAGACCCATCCGGGCTAAAAACTAACCCATAAATTGCAAACTCATGAGCATCAACTGCAATCTGGGGCTCATTACCCTCCCCCGCGCGGTCCCAAATTTTGAGCATCCCCCCATATTCACCACTAGCAAAGGTCTGGCTATTGGGACTGAATACCAGAGATTCGACTGATTGCTGCATCGGAATTTCGCGCAGTTCTTCCCCAGAGGCAAGCGCCCAAACCTTTAGCCTTCGCCCAAGACTCCCTGTCGCTAGAGTCTGACTATCGGGGCTAATAGCCAAGCTTCTAACCGTTGAGCGATGAGCTGCCATCGTCCGCACTAATTTGACAGTTTGCCAGGGAGAAGCTGCGTCAGGCTTCTCAGCCGTAGTGGGTGGAGAGATGGAGGCAGAATCCGATGTATCTGAGCCCGGTAGTTGGCAATTGACCAGCATTAACGCTGTCGCCAACAACAGGCTCAATGAGGCTAAACGAGATCTCAAAGCAACTCCCATTGGTATCATTAACCTCAATCGGCTAGTCAACAGTTGATTTCAAGTCGGAAGATGTTGTTGATTGTTCAGAAGACGCCAGATCAATCAACGCTTTGGTATCTGCCAACGGCAGTTTTAGATCGTCGGCTAGAGGAGAAAGGGTTTGCGCAAGCTGAATCTGCTGATCTAGCTGTTCTGTCGAGGAAAGTAATTGGTTCATCGCTTCAATTAGGTGACGTAAATTACGACGAAGTTCCGGATCACCGGTGAGTTCATCGACATCAGAAGTAATTTTATTGAGATTTTGAAAAGATGATCTCGCCGAATCTAGGACCTCTCTGAGTAAAATGAGTGTTGCCGGGTCGTTGATATTCACTGAAAAATCTTTCAAGTTTTCAACCAGCTCTGCCGCATCCCGAGAGAGGACATTTAAGTTCTCTAACAACTCTCCGCCTTCATTCACTTGACCCAGTACCGGATCAATTCCCTTAAGGGTCGTTCCTAGTTGCTCACTTGTAGATTGAATACTGGCCAGGGTCGTCAGAAGTTGTTCCCGATTGGTGTCTAATACTTGACTAACACTGCTGGCAGCCTGTTCGAGAGAAGTTAGTAGAGTCCCTAAGGTATCGCCATTAGTTCTTAAAAAAGTGGTGATTTCAGTCGCCGCCGTTTGAATAGATCCCAGCGTGGTATCCTCATTCACCACTCCACCGATTTTGCTCGCTAAAGCGCTAAAGTCGCTGGCTGCAACGTCAATAGAAGCTAAGGTCTTACTAAGCGTACGTTCATCAATTAGTGCTTCAACTTTAGCGCTGAGATCCGACAGTTCCAAAAAGGTAATGGACGCATTGCGGGTGACAGAATTCAGGTTAGAGACAAATTCCGTTGAACTTAGAATATTGGAGATTCTAAGCATTGAGCGGATTAATTGATTGATATCAAGCCGAGCTTGACCCTCTAGCTGAGCACCGTTGCAAATAATGATATTGTTATCGCAGTTGGGATCTAGAGGTGGGATAATAGTTTCGGGATCAATAAGATCTTGCAACGGAACGATATTAATTCCAGTTTCACCGATTAAGCCCGCCTGATTCGCCTCAACCAATACATTGCTAGGAATCAACAAATCTCCGGGTTTTACTTCAACCTGGACATCGACGCCGAGGGGCTGCGGATCAACGGAAGTAACCTCTCCAATCCGAACACCGCGATAAGCGACTGTTGTGCCAGCCTGCATCCCACCGACATCAGCAAAACGAATTAAAAACTGAAAACTCCCCCCACCAAGCTTAAAGCCCCTTAGCCATATGGCAAGGTAAATAAATAAGCCCACGGAAAAAAGCACCAGCAATCCAGCGGCACTTTGGCGCAGCGTATGTGTTAAGCGTAGATTCGGCATAGGGTTTTGTCTGAACTAGGCTGCAATTCCTGACGAACTCTCAACCAATTAGGAGGCAACCGGAACCGGTCCTTCTATACTGGCCTCAAAAAACTGTCGTAAATACGGATTATCGCTGACAAACGCGTCATCCCGTTTGCCGTCCCACTGTACCTTACCTTTGTACATAAAGATTAAACGCTGGGCGGTACGTTGAATTGTGCTTTCTTGGTGAGTCACGATCATATACGTGCTACATCCATCCGGACTATGGAGTTGGCGAATCACATCTTCAACCACGGTTGACGTCATGGGGTCGAGCCCGGCAGTAGGTTCGTCATAAAGTAAAATTTCTGGTTTATCAGCCGGATCATCCGGGTCCGTCAAAATTGCCCGAGCAAAGCTCACTCGTTTACGCATACCCCCCGACAGTTCAGCGGGTAAGCGCCCTGCCGCGTCCTCCATGCCAACCGTAGCAAGCTTCTCGCGAACTAGTTCTTTGATGCGCTGAGCGGGCAGTCGAGAGTTGCGCATGAGAGCAAACCCGACGTTTTCTTCCACAGTCAATGAATCGAAGAGGGCAGCCTGCTGAAAGACCATGCGAACTCCCAGCGCATCTTCGCCTTCTTCCAGTAGTCCTCGCTTTTGTCCCCCGATATAAATTTCACCCGCATCAGGAGCCAGTAATCCAGCCACCAAACGCAAAATCGTCGATTTTCCAGTCCCAGAGGGGCCGAGAACCACGACGGATTCGCCTCGATAAATTTTCAAATCCATTTTATCGAGGATGAGATTACTGCCAAATGCTTTGCTGACGCCTCGAAATTCGATGATGGGTTCACTTATCTCATGCATAACTCTGGCTGCCTGATGTTCGCTCAAATTATGGCACGGGCCTGACCACCATCGAGACCTAAACGTTGCGATCACAAACTATTCACTTATAGCCTTCGCCAGATCGCTTAGGACACTTCTGATTTTTAGTTGCCCAGTTCTAGAGGGTTCTGGCGCGCAGCCTTCGCCTTACCAAGGTGACGACTGCTATACAAAAAAAGACTGACCCTACAGAAAGAGTCAGTCAACTCAGGATTATTAGGTAACAGAACAAGTAGCCGTCTACTTTTGGAGGACCAGCTTAACATTGGCATTTTGCAGACCGCGCTGCTTAACTTCCGCCAGGGTATTGTTGACGGCGTACTTCTGGTTGATGGAATTAATCAACTCAGTTTGATTATGCTTCTTTGCAACGCCCCAGAGATCGGCAATCAGATCGAAGCTGCCATCGCTATTGCGAGACCAGCCTAAGTCATACTCACCTTCTAGAACAGCGACAATGTCCGCTCGAACGCGCTGGCCGTTATAGCCACGCACATCGGCTTCTGATTTAACAGAAATTCCAAGATCCTTGAGGGAATTAACCAGAATTTCTTCGTTGGTGATTTTGGTCCGTAGAGTGCTGAAGTGAGACATCGTTTGATTTCCTCCAATGAGTCAGGGTCAGGTAACAACAACTATCAGCTTTGTTTTGAGCATGGTGCCGAACATCAAAAACCCGGAGGTATTATCAGTTGGCGTGGGTCAACTAGCCGGGAAGCTAGTCTTTCAACCTACACAAGGCAGGCAGAAAGTCTGTTAAAACTCCAGTCGCTGATATTCAGCAACGGAGGCCGAGGCCGGTCTCGCCCGCTGACGGGCCCAATCCCGCAAAGCAGAGACCTGTTCGGTCATGGTCCGAGAGAGCGGCAAGGTCGCTTTAATGGCAGCAATAATATCGAGTTGGGTAAACTCGCGTTCCTGGGCAAATGCGTCATACATCGCCGCAACTAGCGCCTGCTCAATCTCAGCTCCGGAAAAACCTTCAGAAACGTTGGCAAGTTGTTCAATATCGAAGCGGCCAATATCCGTACGACGCTTGCCTAAATGAATGCGGAAAATATCTTGACGCTCTGCTGGCGTCGGTAAATCAACAAAAAAGATCTCGTCAAACCGTCCTTTACGGAGAAATTCGCCGGGAAGGCGCTCAACGCGGTTAGCAGTCGCCATCACAAATACAGGAGACGTTTTTTCCTGCATCCAGGTCAAGAACGTGCCAAAAATCCGACTTGAAGTGCCGCCATCAGAATCACCGGAGCCTGCGCCCCCGGCGAAAGATTTATCCAACTCATCAATAAATAGAATCGCTGGTGAAATGGATTCGGCTGTTTTCAACGCATTCCGTAAATTGGCTTCCGAGCGGCCCACCATTGAGCCGTCATAGACACGCCCCATATCTAGCCGCAGTAACGGCAAGCCCCAAAGGCGAGAGGTCGTCTTGGCAATCAAAGATTTTCCACAACCTGGTACGCCCAAAATCAGCATGCCCTTTGGCTGCGGCAACCCATATTCACGAGCACGCTCAGTGAAAGCGTTAGAGCGTTGACGAAGCCAGACTTTGAGTTCTTCTAGTCCGCCGACGGAGGAGAGGGTCTCATCTTCCTCGATGTATTCCAAAATGCCATTGCGACGAATGAGCTGCTGCTTTTCAGACAGAACAATATCAACTTCCGCCTCGGTTAAGCGCTTTGCTTTGACATAAGCCTTACGGTATACCTTTTCTGCTTCGTCTCTGGTCAGACCCAAAGCTGCTTTTAGAAG
This sequence comes from Cyanobacteria bacterium P01_H01_bin.15, assembly GCA_038750375.1. GTDB lineage: Bacteria > Cyanobacteriota > Cyanobacteriia > Cyanobacteriales > JAAUTE01 > JAAUTE01. Next base: position 7,676 of record JBCDHF010000073.1, on the reverse strand, counting down.
CTTTTCGCGCACATCTGTCGTGGTTCGCTGCGCTCTAGTCGCGTCAAGCTGCTTGCTCAAAACTTGATTAAGCTCGCCCATGTCGGGTAATGGATAGTCCAAAACCACAATGTCTTTCTCAAGTTCCAGGGGAATTTGTTGGCAGGGCGACATCAGCACAATCACCTTCTCTGTACCCTTAAAACTTGCGATCGCATCTCTCAACCAGCGCGTGACGGGGGGAGAGTCAATAAACGGATGCAAGTCCTTAAATATATAGATAGCTTGTTCTTTTTGCCGAACCACCCACTCAATCGCCGCTTCCGGAGAGACTGTATTATGTTGAGTCCCCGGTCGAGACTGGCCATACTCGACCATACCGTGGGTGACAGTCCACACCATAACCCGGTGATGCTCGGTGTCACTTTGGGCAATGCGACTAATCTCCGCTTCTACGCGCTCTTCCTCCGAAGAGACTAGATAGATCAGAGGGTATTGAGCTTTGATAAGGGTACTGAGCTCTTCTCGCATGACATCGACCGGGGTAAATGAACCAAACCCTAAACAGGGTGGAGGCAATTAAGCACCTGTTATTGTGCCGGGAACGAACTAGCAAGGAACCAAGCGTTCTTCTTCCGGACTATCGGACGCTGACGTTGCTGCCGCCACGTCGCTAGGGAACGGATCAGTCACCACACTCGGCTGCGATCGCAAAGAGACCATCTTCCCGTCGCGTAGCACCATGGCAGAGTCACACTCAGGACAGATATGAATCTGATGAGTTCGACCATGGCGACTCTCAGACACGCTTTCCACTTGCTCGGGATGATGAAGGAAAAACTCAATCGCCCGCTCAACGAGCGCAGACATTGATTCGTCTTCAACTGCCGCACGAATCTTCAATTGACGGTGAAGACTCGGTGGAATGTAAAGCGTAACTTTCTGTTTGTCCTGCATTGGATTTTTTCTGCGGTGTTCCCCACTGATTGAACAACACCTTAGATTTTTTTGCAGGGGATGTCAAGCTGTCACTCCGTCATGACGTCAAAACGTTAACACTTCTTTACTTCCCGCCGATTCCTGGTTTTCGGGTGTTCTGTTAAAGGAATTCATTACAATCCACAAGAAAAAGCGAATACTTGCCTAGTTTGAGCGTCTTCAAAAGTCTCTGGACGGGATTGAATTGCTTGATGTTTGATGGTTTCTATAGAAACCGAGCGTTCAGTCCAAACTGGTTCAAGATAGTCAAGCGGCCTACGGTGAAAACATGAGTTTGACAAATACCGGACAAACGCCTTGGGGGAGACAACTCCGAGAGCTGGTCTTAAACGAAAATATTTTTTACATTTCCAAACGCCTTTTACAGGGAGTGCTGACGTTAACACTGGCGTCAGTGCTCAGCTTCACAATTATTCAACTTGCGCCGGGCGATTATTTGGATACTCTGCGCCAGAATCCGACCATTACTCAAGAGACTTTAGACGAGTTGACTCGGCGCTTTGGCTTGGATTTACCGGCTTGGCAACAGTATTTGCTTTGGCTGAAGCAGGTGGTGACGCGCTTCGATTTTGGCGAGAGTTTTGTGTATTCACGCTCCGTGACGGGGCTGTTGGTGGAGCGCATGCCCGCGACCATTTTGCTGGCGGGTTCGACCTTATTTCTAACTTGGGCGATTGCGATTCCGCTAGGGATTATGGCAGCAGTCAAACAAAATACGCTGGTCGATCGGAGTTTACGAGTTGTGAGCTACATCGGTCAGGGATTTCCGAGTTTTATTACCGCGCTCCTGTTTTTGTTTATTGCTCAAAGCGTGGCACCACTGTTTCCGGTCGGCGGCATGACCAGTATTTATTTTGATGAGCTGTCGTGGCTAGGGAAGGGGCTGGATATTGCTTGGCATTCCATCCTAATTGTGACCGCCTTGACCGTAACGAGTTTTGCTGGGCTTCAGCGACTGATGCGGGGGCAGTTATTGGATGTGCTGCGCCAGGACTATATCCAAACTGCACGAGCAAAAGGGCTGCCAGAAAATCGAGTGATTTATGTCCATGCGTTGCGGAATGCGATTAATCCGCTGATTACGTTGCTGGGATTTGAGTTTGCGGGCTTATTGAGTGGGTCGTTTATTGCCGAATTCTTTTTTAATTGGCCTGGATTGGGGCGTTTAATTTTGCAAGCAGTGCAAGCCCAAGATCTGTATTTGGTCATGGCCAGCTTGATGATGGGGGCAACGATGCTGATTGTGGGGAATTTATTGGCAGATTTGTTATTAAAGTTGGTCGACCCCCGAATTAAGCTTGAGGACTTGAAATAAATGCCTCTGCCTGAACCGTCTTTACGGGCGACGTCTCTCAGCACTCCATAGCAAATGTTGAGCGATGGATGGGCTTGAGTGCTCCGGGAACCCTATCGCTCGGACCGATCTTGCTTACAATTGCCACAGTCAATTATTAGGTAGAAGCTTGTGACTCAGGGGTGGATTTCAGGGCGTGTGATCGCAGGATTTTGCATTTCTTTACTCGCGACCATGATTTTTGCGGCCTGTGGCGGCGGTGGTGAAGACGTGCCGTCGAGTAGCCCCAGCAATTTGAAATTAATGTATTGGCAAGCACCGACGATTCTTAATCCACATTTATCAACAGGTTTTAAAGATTCCGAGGCGAGTCGTATTACCCTCGAACCCCTGGCAACCTTTACCGCAGCCGGTGAGCTAGTCCCGGTTCTTGCGGCCGAAATTCCATCCGCTGAAAATGGTGGTCTCGCACCGGACGGCACGGCCGTGACTTGGATACTTAAACCGAACCTCAAATGGTCAGATGGTGAGACAGTGACCGCCGATGACATTATTTTTACCTATGAATTTGTCGTTAATCCAGACGTGGGCTCAACCACCGCTGGAGTTTATGAAATTGTTGAATCCGTGGCGGCGATCGCGCCTAATCAAATTCAGGTGAAATTTACAGCCCCGAACCCCGCTTGGAATTTGCCCTTTGTGGGAGCGGAGGGATCAATTTTGCCCAAACACCTGTTTGCGGATTTTAACGGGCCAAATGCGCGTCAAGCCCCGGCTAATTTACAGCCAGTAGGCACGGGACCTTATCGGGTGGTGGAATTTAAACCCGGTGATGCCGTGATTTTTGAGCCGAATCCCCAATACCGTCATGCCGAGCAAATTCCCTATGAGCGAGTAGAAATTAAAGGTGGCGGGGATGCGACCTCGGCTGCCAGGGCCGTTTTACAAACGGGGGATGCCGACTATGCTTACAACCTCCAGGTCGAAGCCCCCATATTGAAGCAGTTGTCTGAAGCGGGCAAAGGCGAAATCATCTCTGTGTTTGGCTCTTTGTCTGAACGATTGCTAATTAACCATACTGATCCCAACAAAGCCACTGCCGATGGTGAACGCTCTAGTTTGCAATATCCCCATCCCTTTTTCAGTGACGCCAAAGTTCGAGAAGCTTTGTCGTTAGCCATTGATCGAAATGCGATCGCAGATCAGCTCTATGGACCTACCGGTCAGGCAACGAGTAACTTTTTAGTCGCCCCCGATCAATATGTATCCCCGAATACGCGCTACACGTTTGATATAGAAGCGGCCCAAAAATTGCTAGATGATGCGGGTTGGCAGGACTCTAACGGAGACGGCGTGAGGGACAAGGATGGTGTAGAGATGACGGTGTTATTTCAAACCTCCGTTAATCCGCTGCGCCAGAAGACCCAGGAAATTATTAAGCAAGGCTTGGAAGCCATTGGCATGTCGGTTGAACTCAAAAGTATCGATGCCAGTATCTTTTTCTCTAGCGATCCGGGCAACGAAGATACCGTTGAACATTTTTATGCCGACTTGCAAATGTACACCACGGGTAACCTGAGTCCAGATCCCGCTAACTACATGAAAACGTTTACCTGTAACGAAATCCCCCAAAAAGCCAATAGCTGGGCGGGCGAGAATACCTCTCGATTTTGTGATGCTGATTATGATGAGCTCTGGGAGACGTCTACCAGAGAATTAAATCCCGAAAAACGCCGTCAGTTGTTTATCGAGATGAATGATTTGTTGGTGGATAATTTTGAGGTTGTTCCCTTGGTTCATCGGGCGGAAGTCATCGCAATCGCCGAGGATCTAACGGGAGTCGAGCTGACGCCTTGGGATATGCGGACTTGGAAAATTAGTCAATGGCAGCCCAAAGGAGGTTCTTGATATCGCTTTGTTCGGGGAGAAAGGGATTAGGTCCAGAAAAGACAAAAAAGCCTTTAAAAATTGTGGTAACGACCAGAAAAGCACTTTAGAATTAGCGGGCTCAACTTGCGGGATTTCACCTCATGCAACTTTCCCCCCAGGAAAAAGACAAACTGCTAATCTTTACAGCTGCACTTGTCGCTGAACGCCGCAAAGATCGAGGGCTCAAGCTGAACTACCCAGAGGCTGTCGCGATCATTTCCGCCGGCATTTTAGAAGGCGCTCGGGACGGATGCAGCGTCTCAGAACTAATGGACTACGGCACCACACTGCTCTCTCGAAACGACGTGATGGAGGGCATTCCCGAAATGTTGCTGGAGGTACAAGTCGAAGCGACCTTCCCCGACGGGACCAAACTAGTAACAGTCCATGAGCCGATTCAATAAAGCTTTGTGACTCGAAGCTTAAAGCAATTAGCCGAATTTAAAGTCTGGCTGAGAGATGAGTGTAGATTTGTTGCCTGCCCATCTCCTTCTCCCAGCAATTAATGGCCAATCGTCTTCAATCTGCGCAAAGTCTCTATCTGCGCAAACATGCGGAAAATCCGATTGATTGGTGGTCTTGGGGTGAAGAGGCCTTGGCAACCGCAGCCGCTCAAGATAAACCGATCTTTCTGTCTATTGGCTATTCTAGCTGTCACTGGTGCACCGTGATGGAAGGGGAGGCCTTTTCAAATCTTGAGATCGCCGACTATTTAAATAAGTTTTTTCTGCCTATCAAAGTGGATCGAGAAGAGCGTCCCGATCTTGACAGTATCTACATGCAGGCACTGCAGATGATGGCGGGGCAGGGGGGATGGCCCCTCAATATTTTTTTAACGCCGGGTGATTTGGTCCCCTTTTATGGGGGGACGTATTTTCCCGTAAATCCGAGGTTTAATCGGCCGGGATTTTTGGATGTGTTGCAATCGATTCGTTGCTTTTACGACCTGGAAAAGGAGAAGCTGCAGACGTTTAAGCAAGACATGATGGAGACGTTGCAACGCACGACGGTAATGCCTCATGCGAAACAAGCGCCAAGTGATAGCTCCTTGCTGCAAACGGGCATCACCGCCAACGCATCTGTGCTTGAGCCCCAAGCAGGAATGGCCCGTCCACAGTTTCCAATGATTCCCTATGCGAATTTGGCTTTACAAGGGAGCCGATTTGAGAAAGCCGACAGTGCGCGACGGCAAAGTTTGGCAATTCAACGCGGCAAAAATTTAGTCTTGGGGGGCGTTTTTGATCAAGTAGGCGGCGGGTTTCACCGCTACACCGTGGATACGACCTGGACCGTGCCCCATTTTGAAAAAATGCTGTATGACAATGGGCAAATTCTGGAGTATCTGGCCAATCTTTGGAGTGATGGCTGGCAAGACCCTTGCTGTTTTCGGGCCATTGAACAGAGCATCGGTTGGCTAACGCGAGAAATGCGCGATCCGAGCGGTTTTTTTTGGGCTGCTCAAGATGCGGATAGCTTTGTCGATGCAGATGTCAGCGAACCCGAAGAGGGCGCTTTTTATGTTTGGAGCTATGCCCAACTGCAAACGCTGCTGACACCAGAGCAATTTGAGGCTTGTAGCGAGGCTTTTGAGGCGATAGATTCAAGAGGGAATTTTGAAGAACAGATTGTTTTACAACGTCGACAGCTGGGGGTCTTACCAGACTTGGTTGAGTCGGCCCTCACTCGATTGTTTGTCGAAAGATACGGAACTCCCCGCGAACAGTTGACCACCTTTCCCCCAGCCCCGGATGCGTTAGCGGCGAAAGCGACCCATTGGCCGCGCCGGATTCCACCGGTAACTGATACCAAGATGATTGTGGCCTGGAATAGCTTAGTCATTTCAGGATTAGCTCGGGCAAGTGCTGTGTTTCAACGACCTGATTGGCTACATTTAGCATCCGATGCGGCTAAATTTATTTTGAATCATCAGTACTTAGATAAGCGCCTGCAAAGAATTAATTATGGGGGGCAGGAGACCGTGGCATCCCAAAGTGAAGACTATGCGCTGTTGATCAAAGCGTTGCTGGATTTATTTTCCGCAGAACCCGATAATTCAGACTGGCTAGACCTGGCTCTACAGATACAGTCTGAATTCGATGAGCGACTAGGTCTGCCGGACAACACTGGCTACTACAACAATGAGCCAGACGCCAGCCCCGATCTGATTATTCAAGAGCGTAGCTACGCTGATAATGCGACTCCCTCGGCTAACGGCATTGCGATCGCAAACTTAGTGCGATTGGGATTACTCTGCGATCGCAGCGACTACCTAGAAAAGGCTCAAATTTCACTTAAGTCCTTTAGCTCGGTCATGGAAAATAGCGCGACGGCTTGCCCCAGCCTATTTGCAGCGTTGGATTGGCTCCAGTACGGACGACGAGTCACCGTGCGGGAAGATTTAATTCCGCAACTTCAATCCCGCTATTTACCCACCACAGTTTGGCAGATCTCCGAAGACCTTCCCGATCTTGCAATCGCAATTGTTTGCCAAGGAGAGTCTTGTTTGGCACCAGCCGAGACGAGCACAGAAATGTTTAACCAATTGGCTCCACAGCTGACCTATGAGTAGTGGAAACAATAGAAAGTATCGACTTAAATAATTTTCCCCCGTCAAAAAAAACCTAAGGACTTTACTGGTTGCTTAGTTAAGCCTAGATGGATTTGAACATATCTACTTTTATCAACATCAAAAATCCGACTGTGAATATGACGCTGTTTTGATAAAGTCGACCGCCAATAATTCACCGAGTTCTTTTCTTTCGCGCTAACATCAGCAGCCCCAAGGTGCCAAGCCCTAAATATGTACTTGGCTCTGGCAATTCAGGGAAATCAGAAAACACCACACCTGAGATTGCTCCGCTACTCGTAGATGTACCAGACGGATTAGAAAGCTGTATAGAGAAAGAGTCAACGTTTTTATCTGGGATAGGTAAAGGATTATTGCTAAATGGACTCCCTGTTCCAAATGAGACAACCGCATTTTCTACGCCAACAACATCCAACGTCTCCGAAAAGGTGTCGCCGTCTCTGAATACGATCTCTAAAGTCGCCTCAATATCATCAATGGCAAAAATTTCTTGTATTCTTACAACGAATCGATCATTAAAATCGAATGTCACTTTGCCATTATCAACCTCATCATCCGGATTCCCATCACCCGGATTTTCCTCAAAAATGAGCACATTCCCTTGGGGCTCAGTACAAAAATTTACTTGATCAGGAGGTGGCGTTAGACAGTTACTGAACGGAGGGGGTGGGCTGCCGGGATTAAACAAGGCATTTCCATCCGGGTTTACCCCAGTCCCAGTTGCCAAATCATTATCCCCATTGTTATTTATCGGATTTTCACCCTCACATAAGCGAGTAAAGCCTTGATTGCTTCTAGCGCCGCTACCAACCGGAAGACAATTGCTATTAAAGAGGCCGACTGGAGCGTTGGTCTGAGATTTTGTAATGGTAATTCCTATAGATTTCC
>JBCDHF010000072.1:0-13906 GCA_038750375.1 Cyanobacteria bacterium P01_H01_bin.15 | reverse complement strand
CAATATTCTGCATCATCGCCTCAACTCCCCAGAAATTTATCTAGAACTCCAGTCTGCGATCGCAAAGTTGATTCAGGACTTACTTCAAGCAGCCAAAAACCAGGGACTGGGTAATTCCTTTTTTGTGCATTACGCTCCTAACCTGGGTCGAGACGAAGAGGGACTTGAAATATTGCGCCCGGCGACAGTGGATGATTCCGGGACGACCGATTTTCAATTCATGCTGCGTGGGGGCATCAAGGAAGCCGGACTGGTTGCGCTTCTCAACCGATACTATTTTCTACGGACGGGGCAATATCCCCTGGGTGCTGAGTTCAATGCCCGTCAAGCGCCTCATACCCATGAGAAATTACTGCAATTGGTCGAGCAAAACTTTGATCCGGCTGAAATGCCCTGCATTGTCGGTGTTGGCGACACTGTGACAAGTAAAGCCGTGGTGGAAAATGGTCAACAAACCTTCCGACGGGGTGGTAGCGATCGCAATTTTCTGCAGTTAATCCAAGATCTTAATTCTGTGTTTGGGACGGGAAATCTGGTTGTGTACGTTGATAGCAGCGGTGGTGAACTTAAAAATCGCAGGGCTTTGGGCTTGAACCCAGCTCAGGACCAGGTCTTAACCGGTCCCTGCGATCCTGCCGATCGGAGCGATCCCCTCAAGTTGAATATCGTGTTTCCCGGTGGGCACCAGCAATATATTCAAACCTTCACTGCTGCCGCTCATCAGCGAAAAGGTTAAATAGTCTTAGCATTGTTGCAGTCATTGAAAGACCTTTGCCAAAGAATACCTGCACCACTGGCGATGCTTTCACCTGAGCGTATGTGCTGGGTGGGAACCCAATAAGGCCTCTCTTTTTTTGATAGACAAAAGTCAATCCTTCTGGGGAATTGGATTTGTCTGAGGCGATAAGATAGACTGTCATATGTCTAAAGTACTGAGTTTTAGTTGTGGCTAGCTTTTCTTTCCCTAATCTTTGGCAAAAGCTGAAAAAAACGCTCTGGCTAGCTTTTATCTTCGGTTTGCTAAGTTGCCTGCTTATCGGCTTCTTGACGTCTGCGATCGCAAACGCGAATTCGACGCAGATACGGGGAGTGTGGCTGACAAGCAATGATCAGGTGCGGTTTAGTGATCAGGGTCGAACACAAGCTGCCATTGACCAACTGGCCCAGCTGAATTTCAATACCTTGTACCCGGTGATTTGGAACTCGGGCTACATCATGTATGAGAGTGCCGTTGCCCAGCGAGAAGGTATTCAACCGTTCGTGCCCCGAGGCGACCAAGGACAGGACTTTATTGGCGACATCATTGCCAAAGCTCATCAGCGTCGGTTGATGGTTATGCCGTGGTTTGAATTTGGCTTTATGACGCCTACCTACTCAGAATTGGCTGCCAATCACCCCTCCTGGCTAACACAACGGCAAGATGGGACTAGGACGTTTAATAATGCTGCCGGTGAAGTTGTGTGGTTAAACCCCTTTCGACCTGAAGTTCAAAATTTCATCACCGACTTGGTGCTGGAGATTGTTAATCGCTACGACCTTGACGGTATCCAGTTTGATGATCATACTGCTCTCCCCAATGAGTTTGGTTACGACCCTTATACGGTGGCACTATATCAGGAGGAGACTGGCGAGATGCCGCCGTCCGATCCGAAAGAGCCCGCGTGGGTTCGGTGGCGTGCAGATAAAATTACGGCTTTTATGGCGCAACTTACCCAAAAGATCAAAGCGGTTAAGCCCAATCTGATTATTTCGTTGTCTCCAGCGACGTACAACCTTGCTTACAATACCTATCTGCAAGACTGGCTGGGTTGGATTCGGGAAGGCATTGTTGATGAAGTTATCGTCCAGCTTTATCGATCTAGTTTGTCGAGTTTTGTTGAGCCCATTAATCGAGCTGAAATAGAAGAAGCTCAGGGACAGATACCCACCGCCGTCGGCATCCTCACTGGGCTCAAAACTAAACCGGTTTCCATTTCTCTGATCGCAGATAAAGTAAGGGTCGCTCAATCTGAAGGCGTTGGAATTTCTTTCTTTTATTACAAAACGCTGTGGGATGTTGCCCCAGAAGATAAGAGCAACCGTATTCAGGCGTTTCGCCAATTCTTTCCTCGACCCGCATTTCGTCGGTAAAATATGTCATTAACTACCGTGTCGTCTGTGCATTCAGAACGAGGCAGCCTAGGAGATGTAGGGATGGATTGTGTTGATGAACGAATAATCAAATAGCGCCAATATAATTTTCTATCTTGTTAGAAAAAGGGAGGCTCACATTTCAGCGGGTTGTATTCCAGAATGATATATCCACTTGCTGACCGACTTTGGTGTTAAGCGATTGCTTGGGAGTGAGTCTGACAAAGATTTGCTGATTGACTTTCTTCGCGTCCTTTTGCCGAAAATTCACCGAGTCAAATAGTTGACCCTCGCAATGATTACTCATAATATTCTGTTGCTCGGAGTCGATACAAGACGTGCGATCGCAAAGGGTCATCTACTGGTAGTAAGGGATGTTCGAAATCATCTTCGAGGTTATGATGCATTCCGAGACGCCGCATGACGTTGCGCGATCGCAAATTTTCGGGCACGGTGAAGGACACGATTTCGGGGAGTCCTAAATCGGAGAAGCCAAATTCTAGGGCGGCTCGGGCGGCTTCGGTGGCGTAACCCTGTCCCCAATGGGCTGCGGCTAGTCGCCAACCGATCTCTACGCAGGGTGTAAAGTTCGCGGTGAATATCGGAATAGCTAGCCCAACAAAACCGATAAAGGTTTGAGTTTCCCGAATTTCTGCTGCCCAGAGTCCAAATCCGTGAGCGGTGAAGTGAGTCTCGATACGTTGGATTAGGGCATCACTTTCTGCTCGACTGAGGCAGTTTGGGAAATATTTCATTACTCGCGGGTCGACATTTAGGCGAGCGAAGGGGACTAAATCGGTGTTTTGCCATCGGCGTAGCCAGAGCCGTGCCGTTTTTAGTTCTGGACTTTTAGCTGCTGATTTTGTCATGTTGTTGGGTGGTTGCGATGGCTGGCTGTGAGTTTTAGCGCCGGAGTCGGTAGCTAATTTGTTTGTAGACAAATGCGCTAATGATGAAGATTAGAGCGAAGGGGAAGGCGAGGAGTCCGACGAAAAAACAGAATATCACCTGGATTTTGCCCTGTACTCCCAGGTTAATCAGTTTCTTGATCCATTCGGCCAGGGCATGGCGGAGGGAAAATAGCCCTGTTGTCTCAGCATTGGGATAGAAGTAAATTTTGTTCGCAAACTGTTGGCAATTTGCCAATTTAGGCTTTGTAATTCGCCGAGTCCAATCAAACTTATCAGCTTCTGAATGTCGATCGTTCTGGCTGCGATCTTAGGCAGGCTCAGCGCCCTACTGGGCATTATTTTCTCCGCCGGCTTTGACTCACCCTCCGGTCCGACAGTCGTAGTTACTCAGTTCGGAATTTTAATTTTCGCTTTGTTAATTCCTGCGATCACAAAAACCAAACTCGCGAAGTCTAGTTGATTTGATTTACACAATGGGTAGCATCAATATTCATCAATCCGACGAATTATTCAGGTCTGCATAAGTGTCCTAAGCGATCTAGCGGAGGCTATGTATTTTAAAGTCTTTCTCAGCAAGATTAGGTCTAAGCTTGGTTTATCTGGAACGGAAACCTCAATGAGACAATGAGCACTAGGGGAAGTGGATTTATTTGAACACCATTTTCAGCAACGTGAAGCCCGGGAGGCACCCCTCGCAGACCGGATGCGTCCTCTAAATTTAGATGAATTTGTTGGACAGGGGCACATCCTAGCACCAGGAAGATTGCTGCGTCGTGCTATCGAAGCGGATCAGCTATCCTCTCTTATCTTCTTCGGTCCACCGGGAACCGGCAAAACCACCTTGGCTCGGATAATTGCCAATACGACTAGGGCTTATTTTATTACGCTTAACGCAGTGCTAGCAGGGGTTAAGGATATCCGAGAATCCATCGCCACGGCCCAAGAAAAACGAAGGCTATATGGGCAACGTACGATTCTATTTATCGATGAAGTTCATCGTTTCAATAAATCCCAGCAAGATGCGCTGCTTCCTTGGGTGGAGCGGGGGACAGTAATCTTAATTGGCGCAACGACTGAGAATCCCTATTTTGAAGTCAACAAAGCATTAGTGAGTCGCTCACGTTTGTTTCAGTTAAGATCTCTTGAGTCCAAAGATTTGGAACAGATTCTGCAGCATACCTTAAGTGATCGTAAACGAGGATATGGCGAGCTGTCAATAGAGATAGCGCCTCAAGCCAACCAACACTTAATTGATGTTGCTAATGGCGATGCCAGAGCTTTGTTGAATGCCTTAGAGTTAGCAGTAGAGACGACACCTCCTGATGAAGAGAGTCTGATTCATATCACCCTATCGGTCGCAGAAGATTCTATTCAACAAAGAGCTGTTCTATACGACAAGGAAGGAGATGCTCATTTCGATACCATCAGTGCTTTTATCAAAAGTGTGCGGGGCTCTGACCCCGATGCCGCTCTCTACTGGCTTGCCAAAATGGTTTATGCAGGAGAAAATCCTCGCTTCATTTTTAGGCGGCTTCTAATTCTGGCTAGCGAAGATGTTGGACTGGCTGATCCTCAAGCTATTGTTGTCGTTCAGTCATGTGCATCTGCCTTTGAACAAGTGGGAATGCCGGAGGGGCGTTATCATCTTGCTCAGGCAACTCTTTACCTCGCCAATACAAAAAAATCAAATAGCATTATGGGGTTCTTTGATGCACTAGATGCGGTAGAGCGTGAGCTGGAGCCAGATGTTCCAAATCATCTCAAAGATGCCAATCGTGACAAGAAAGGACTCGGGCATGGCGCTGGTTATCTATATCCCCATGCTTATCAAGACCACTGGGTCGCTCAGCAATATTTGCCAAGCAGCTTCCAGGGGCGAGTTTTCTATCAGCCATCTAGACAAGGATTTGAAGCTGCAATTCAGACCCAGCTTGCGCGACAGCATGAAGCGCAACTTGCCGCTTTTAGTGAAGGTTTTGAAGGAAGAGAATCGTTTACCTATGGAGAGGTCGATAAGACCAGTGAACGGTGGCTACAGCGAACATTTGGGCAGGTGGAAAAACAGCTGGCTCAAATAAGAGAACGTATATTTTCCATGGCCTCTCTTGAACGACAGCATGTTGTCCTTGACCTTAAAGCTGGTACGGGTTTATTGACCTGGGAAGCCATTCGCCAGGTCACTGAAGGCGGTGTTTATGCGCGGACGGAGACTAATCAAGAAGCAGAGGATATTGAGAAACTAGCTAAGAACATTATTAATCTGCGACGTCCAAAAGTGATCATTAGTACTTTGAGGGCGCTTCCTGAGGAACTCTCAACACAGGCAGCGACGGTCAAATTTGACCGCATTTTAGGACGCAATGTTTTGTGGAATGAGAAAGACAAAGCTAATTTATTTGAATTTTTGCCAAACTGGCTATTTGAAACAGGAGTTTTGGTCTTAATGGAAACGATACCCCGATTATCACAACGCATTTATTCGTTGATTTCTCCGGATGATGTAGGACATTCACTTTACAGCAAATGGGAAGAGGCGGAAGAGCAGATTTATCAATCAACTGATGATCCGATGTTCAATTGGGACGTTAAAGATTTAGAGCTCTATTTAAAAGATTCGGGGTTATTGGTAGATATTGAATTGGAAACTTCAAGTAACCAGCTATACATTAGTCCAGGGCTGCTGGAGCGCTGGTTTGCTTCAACGACTAATAATGAACAAATAACCTATGCCACGCGGTTAGGGCAAACCCTCTCTAAAAAAGAAATCCAAACAATACAAGAGTGCTTAAATCGAAAATTGCTCCGTCAAACTGTCTCATGGTCAAACGTAATTGCCTGTTGTCTCGCCAGGAAAAAAAATACAAAGGAATAATCCAGAAAGTAGCAAACAAAATCTTACTTTTCTTATAAGCAGTTTCGCCTATGTATAGGCAACAAAGCGCCTCTTTGGCAAGGATTTTTCGACACATTATTCATCGTGTTCAAAAAACGGATACTTCAAAAAAAGCGCCCGCTACTCTTCGCGTCTCTTTTCAAGCCTGCAACAGAGTCATATTTAAGAGCATCCAAGAGTATTTTACCAAGGCAATATTTCTCCCTTGGCGTGCCAAAAGGTCCCAGTATTGTCCAAATTTAACTCATCGATTCGAGCGAGTAAACCTTTGACCGAGGTTTCAGGAGTAATCCCTGAATCGGTAAAGCCAGTCATGCGCGTCTTTACGAGGCCTGGGTGGAGAACCGCAACGGCAATTCCTTTGGGCTTTAAATCGAGGGCTAAAGATTTCCCCGCCATCGATACGGCGACTTTAGACATGCGATAACCGTAGGAACCACCAGATGTATTATCGTCTATAGACCCCATACGGCTAGTCATTATCGCGATTTTAGAGCCATTCTTTAGGTTTGGTAAGAGTGCTTGAGTGATGCGCAATGTGCCTAAAGCGTTGACTTCAAACTGTTTTCTAATGCTCTCAAAATCTAGGTTTGATAAAGAAATTCTTTCGGCAATCCCAGCATTATTAATTAATACATCAAGAGGGCGATCGCCGACCTGCATAACTAATTTAGCTACTGAGTCATCAGAAGTAATATCAATATCGGCTATGGTCTCTACGTTTAATTTCTGTAGCTCCTCGGATACCGAACGACAAACGGCAATCACTTTATCCCCTTGGGCTTTTATCTGGCGACAGTACTCTAGCCCAATACCGCGATTGGATCCGGTTACCAAATAAGTCGTCATATTTTTTTCCTACTTCCTAAAATACAAAATTCTAAACATCAGCAACACTTCGCTTGCCAGTGTCTAAGATGAGATTGGACAAAGAGGTAACCCCCTTTTCCCAACCTTTGGTCTACTGCAAAATCTTGCTCACTCGCTTCAAATCAAGCGTTTAATGGATTGGGTCCATAGGCGATCATCGGTAATCAGTCTACCAACCACGGATGATGGGCTCTAAAACTAGTTGCTGGTCTCCTTTTACCACGCCCAAAAATTTACCTTTCCCTGAATCTACGAGATAGTAAACATATTGCCCATTGCGGGCTTCAAAATAAGTTGGGTCGGCTTCTACCAGATCCAACACCAGGGTCTCGCCGCCATTTTTAGAGATGCCCACATAATATTCCGGCTCATCCCAGCCGCAAATACTGACTAAAAAGTTTTCGGTCTCGGCGACGACATACCCGTGATCTGGACCATAACATTGGCTGCTTTGGGCGATCACGGCAGAAGGCGTGAATTTGGGGAATTCGTCCGGCATCCAAGAAGATTCCGCCAGGATAGGGGAATTAAAATCCAGTAGATTAATTAAAAAGCCCAGACTGATTCCTAACCGATGAAACATCTGTTATTAGTTAGTATTGTACGAAGGTCAAATCCGTCACAATTCAATGTTCATGAGCCTTATAGACCTCTAGAGTGGGGGCTCTAGACTTCCGATTTTACCGCAAAACCACTCTGTGGCATACAAGAAATTGTGGATTTTGTGGGGACACTTTGGGGACGGTGAACGAATTAAAGAGACCAGCTTAAGCAACTTAACCAGGCCCTTGATCTGTGCAAACTCTACGTGAAGGGTAGTCGATGCCAAATATATTTACCTGGAACGTTCCCGCCGAAGCCCGGTGAATTAGTCCCCAAGAGAAGAGAACTGTTTTGCCCCTTTCAGCATATGAAATAAAATCCTTCCTCTTGGAAGATTTCAAGAGAAATCCACGAGTGGGGATGTCTCAGTAGAAACACCTGGTTAGATTGTCGTCCCATTGACAGATCTCCTTATTTTTGCTTAAGTAGATCTATGCGAACTATTGTGTAGGGAACTCACATGAAAAGGATTCTGGCGAAAGGTGTGATTAGATAGGCTTTCATTTCGATTTTCCACTCGCTCCTGAAATGACTCCTGAGCCTGGAACGATTTTCGGAACTCTGTTTGTTTTGAGTTTAGAAATAGCAGCCTGTCGTAAAGTGTCTGTTTAATTCACATATTTGACTATCAAGATTTAATTCCTGTTTGATCATCTGGCTGGGCAAACCCAGCCTTTTTTGCTTGAATTCAGAGAGTTAGGAGACTTTTTGCTCACCAGATGAGTGAATACGACACCGTCGCACAATACCTTGGGGTCACTCCTTGCACGATTCGCTATTACTGCGATCGCAGGTTCGTGAGCTTGAATCT
The DNA here is from genome assembly GCA_038750375.1 of Cyanobacteria bacterium P01_H01_bin.15. Taxonomy (GTDB): domain Bacteria; phylum Cyanobacteriota; class Cyanobacteriia; order Cyanobacteriales; family JAAUTE01; genus JAAUTE01. The sequence continues at coordinate 5,688 of JBCDHF010000072.1, read as the reverse complement.
GAAGCGTTAATCAAGCAGTAAATCAATTCAGGATTTCTTGAACTATTGAAATCGTCATCGCGAGTAAAAGTTGCTGGCCACACGATCTCACATTAAGACGAAGTAGTATTGACCGGCTGGTATGACATCAACCATCAGTCTTATCACTTAGCCCCCAAATTTAAGTGACATCACGATGAATTAAATCAATAAATTTCTATAATTGCAGGCTATGGCTTTCACTAGATCCCTTAAGACGTTTCTACGCTGACCATTTTCAACGTGTTCCAACCAATAACTGCCCTTCACAAAAGTGGCAGGTATTGTAAGAGTTATTTGGCGTCCGATTAAAATTCGAGGAATTTTTACGCGTGCGGTGGAAAGAAACGCAATGGCTAATCCAGATACCCTCAACCTGATGAATCAGTCCTTGGAAAAGGGTAAAACCAATTTGCTTCAAGCCGTTACGAACTACCGCAAGCAGAAGGTGAGTTTCATTCAGCGAGTGGATGAAATTTAGTTTGTGACCCTGAGCGTAGCCGGCATTACCGGAAGTGCTTTAGTCAGAGTTCTGGGCGTAATTTATGGCGGTGATGTCTTCCTGAAAGTCTTAGTGAGTCTTGCCAATGCTATTGCGATCACATCTAAAACAGCGCGCAAAGATTTTGGCGTTAAGCGCAAAGCTGGGGATCTATTCGTGATTGATGCTGAACTGAAAATTTTGCAGTATCGCATTCCCAAGCCGCGAGCAAAGACGAACTTAAAAACTAGAAGATCGAGACTTTGATTTGGTCCGCAAATCCGCCGATATTCAGGCACAGCAAGAAAACGAGCAATCTCCCAGAACTCGCTAAACCCCAAAAATGAACTACAGTACTGAATAGCTGCTTAACCTTTCTTGATGATGGATCTTTTCGCCCCAATCCCCCTATTTGTCGGTCTCATTAGCGTGATTTTTACAGCTGCAATCGCAATGTATTTGTTTTCAGCGCGCAGGTATGAATCCGCTGATTCCGTGGCGGATGCTTATGACAACTGGACCGAAGACGGGCTGCTTGAATTTTATTGGGGAGAGCACATTCATTTGGGGCATTATGGTTCGCCGCCGAAACGCCGGGATTTCTTGGAAGCCAAAGAGAATTTTGTCCATGAAATGGTCCGTTGGGGTAAGTTGGATCGCCTCCCGGCAGGCACTACCATTTTAGATGTGGGCTGTGGCATCGGCGGCAGCAGCCGTATACTTGCCAAGTCCTACGGCTTCGACGTGACCGGGGTCACCATTAGCCCCCAGCAAGTCGCAAGAGCCACTGAACTGACCCCTGCTGACGTAACTGCCAAGTTTGCCGTCGATGACGCGATGGCCTTGTCTTACCCAGACGCTAGCTTTGATGTGGTGTGGTCCATCGAAGCCGGTCCGCACATGCCTGATAAAGCCGTCTTTGCCCGAGAACTTTTGCGAGTCGTCAAGCCCGGTGGAATCTTAGTCGTCGCTGATTGGAACCAGCGAGATGATCGCCAAGTGCCCCTGAATTTCTGGGAAAAGCCCGTCATGCAGCAACTGCTCGACCAATGGTCCCATCCCGCCTTTTCCAGCATTGAAGGATTTTCAGAGCTGCTAGCAGAGACAGGCTTAGTGGACGGCGAAGTCACGACTACAGATTGGACTCAGCAAACCTTAGCTTCCTGGCTAGATTCCATCTGGCAAGGCGTAGCGCGCCCGGCCGGACTGATTAAGTTTGGGGTTTGGGGTTTAGTTAAGTCTCTACGGGAAGTGCCTACGTTACTGCTGATGCGACTAGCGTTTGGAGCCGGACTTTGCCGATTTGGCATGTTCCAGGCAACCCGAGCTGATGTTGCCTCTTCTTCTGAATCGCAAGCGGCTGATTCTTTGATGAAGGCTTAACGTTCGGCTAGTTGCCTGACCAGGGTTTTATCCCTTTAGATAAATATTGTATTTATAGCAGTCGCCATGTATTTAGGGGAACGCCTGAGAGTCATTAAGTTTTAGAGTTAGGCAACTTCAGCTCCGAAATGTCCTCAGCGATCGGGCGAAGGCTATTGGTATCGCTAGTATCGCATCACGCCCTCACGTAGATGACGTCTGCGCCCGATAACTGCTATAAAGCTATATCGCGTATTTATCCGCACGGTTCCTTTAAATCCTATGCCCAACAAGCGAAGATTCAAGGTGAATTACAGTGCATCCGGGTTACATGGACATTCAATTATTACACCCGAAAAAAAACACCAAAATACAGCGGCAGATCCCAAGACTACTAATACAGAAAGTTTTAACGGTCCACTAGACCCAGAAACTGTCTGAGTTGTACGAGGCCTCTTGAGTAATATCATCCGGCAGTTCGTTAAGCTGACTTCAATTTTGGATTAGGATTCGTAGGACAAGCATAAATCTGTTTGCTTCCTAAACTGGGAACATAAATGTGACCTTTTCCTATGGCTGATTATCAAGTTGGCGGCAGCCTTCCCCAGGAAAGTCCTTACTACGTAAAGCGTCGAGCCGACCGACAGCTCATGTCCGCTTTGCAAGCAGGGGAGCTATGTTACGTCTTCAACTCTCGGCAGATGGGGAAGTCCAGCTTGATGGTCCAGTCGATGGTCCAGTTACAGCAAGCTGGCTACGCCTGTGCTGCCGTCGATATGACCCGTATTGGCAGTGAATTAACGAGTCCTGAGCAATGGTACAAAGGGATTGCGGTAGAACTGTGGCAGGGGTTTGATCTGCTGGGCGAATTGCCCTTAAAGACCTGGTGGAAAGAACATCAAGATCTGAGTGCAGTACAGCGGTTGGGGCAGTTTTTAGAACAGGGTATTCTCGATGCCACCCGGCTCACCGAAAAACCCCTAGTAATCTTTCTTGATGAAATTGATAGCGTTTTAAATTTGTCGTTTCCTGTTAGTGATTTTTTCGCCCTACTGCGCGCTTGCCATAACCGCCGAAGTTTGGAACGTAAGTTTCGCCGACTTAATTTTGTTCTACTGGGTGTAGCGACACCGACGGATCTCATGAGTGATCCGCAGCGGACACCCTTTAATATCGGGCGTGCTATTTCTTTAACCGGTTTTGACGTTTCAGAAGCACAAGTCTTAGCTCAGGGATTAACGGCTGTTGTTGATGACCCTTCGGCAACGCTAGCGCAAATTTTATTTTGGACAAATGGACAACCTTTTTTGACCCAAAAATTATGTAGCTATGTGGTAGATAGGGTTCACGAAGCTGCCGCTCCCAAATCCTCTAAGATTTCTGGGGTCGAAACCGTCGAACATATTGTCCGCCAACAGCTCATTCGAGATTGGGAATCGTATGACCAGCCAGAACATTTCCGTACAATTCGGGATCGCTTACTTCGTAATGAAGATCATGCCGGACGACTATTAGGGCTTTACGGTCAAATCAGGCAATATAGTAGCGAAAATAATGGCGAAAACCTACCACCAAAGAGCGGCATCAAGTTCAACGATAGTCGAGAGCATTTAGAACTCTTGTTATCGGGTTTGGTCGTTAACGAAGGAGAAACACTAGTCGTCAAAAATCCTTTGTATCGGGCTATCTTTGATGAAAAGTGGATTCAAGAAAAGTTAGCAGATTTGCGTCCATATGCCACGGAGTTTGCCGCCTGGATCGCTTCTAATCGCCAAGATGAGACTTTATTGTTGCAGGGGACTCGGCTGACCGATGCCTTAGCTTGGACTCTCGGTAAATCCTTGAGCACTGATGATTATCAATATTTGAGCGCCTCCCAAGCGGTTGCTAAACGTCAAGTGGAGCAAGCCCTGACCTCTGTAGAACAAGCCAGCTATCTCCTGGCAGAAACCCAAAAAAAAGCAAAGCGATCTTTACGGAAGACTCGACTTCCCGCTCGCGGTCTCATCAGCACTATCCTCTTCACTCTGGGCGTTCTGCTCGTCGTCCGAATGGGGGGCGTTTTACAAGGTCTCGAGTATCAGTCGTTTGACCAATTTTTTCGCTGGCGAGGTTTAATTAATGCACCGAGTTACATCACAGTAGTGGAAATTGATGAACCGACTTTACAGCAGACAGAAGAATGGCCTTTATCCGATGAGAATTTGCTTCAAGGACTACAGACTATTGCTAATCAATCCCCTGCTTTAATTGGCTTGGATATTTATCGAGATTTACCGGTGCCACCCGGCCACGAAAAACTGACTCGTTTTTTGTTAGATAGTAATAAGACCATCGGCATCGAAAAAGTGACGGACCCGCCTGTTGCGCCGCCACCGACTCTGTCGAAGAAAGGGCAGGTTAGTTTTGCCGATCAAGTTTTAGATTCGGACGGGCGAGTCCGGCGAGCATTGCTGTCGCTTCAGGATGAGCAAGGGGACCTTCATTTGAGTCTGGGTCTTCGTTTAGCTCTCGATTATTTAGCAACTAAAGCGGTGTACCCCGAATCCGATAGTCACGGTCAGATTCAATTAGGACAAGCAATGCTCGCCCCTTTAAAATCTCATGATGGTGGGTATGTTCGTGCTGACCACGGTGGCTTTCAGATTATGTTGAATTATCACGGAGACGCTGAGCAGTTTAGCCGGGTGTCTTTTGGGGCTTTGTTACGGGGTGATATCCCTGCAGATATGTTTCGAGATCGAATTGTGTTGGTGGGTTCCACGGCAGCCAGTCTCAAAGATGGGTTTCTCACACCTCTTAGTCGGCGGTGGTTTCAAGCGCCGGTCTCTATGCCAGGGGTTTATATTCATGCCAATACGGTGGCTCAAATTGTGGCATCGTCACAGCAGAGTTGGCCCATTTTGCGATCGCTAAATGAGTGGCAAGAGTGGCTATTGATTGCCCTGTATTCGTTAATGGGGGCGCTGACAGTCTGGTGGCGCTTGCGATTTCGCTGGGTCCTGTCGTTTCTTTGCGGCAGCACTGTCTTGTTGACGCTCGGATTTTACCAAGCCTTTGTGACCGCTGGTTGGTGGTTGCCGTTGGTTCCTGCGCTAATCGCGCTCTGGGTTACGAGTCTACTCGCGGGATTTGTCACGCTACAGATGCGAGAGCAGTTGGAATTTCATCAAACTTGGGAGCTGTTGCTTGCGCATTGGCAGGAAGCGCCGACGACGACACGAATCGCGATGGAATATTTGAAGCTGGCTCAAGGCAAAAAAAATCAGCAGTTTATTGCACAGCAACTCACTACCTTAAAGCATAGTCAATGATGTTGAAGATATGTCGACATTCACTCTTGATAGCCTTTGCATATTAGAAAACGTCGTGCCTCTTTGTATGATTTTCGCAAGGTCGCTTAGGACCTTTCTAATCCTGAGCCGCTCGATATAAAAGTGTCTTGGCGCGCAAGCATCCTTTACGAAAGTAGCGCTTGCGATATAAGCTACGACTCATTAGCTCAAAAAAATCCAAGCCTGCCAGCTTTGCATCACGACTATGAGCGCTAATCTCCAATAGACGTTTTGAACGGACTCATTTGTTTGGGGCAAAAGCCTTCTGAACGCCTTGATTTTTCCGATTCTGCCAAGAGGTCTAATACACAAAGTTGACAATTCCCTTCCGTTAGCTCATCATGACCCGAAAAGTATCAGGAAAGTCATGGTCGTATCCATCCTAGAGTTGTTGGGAAATAGAAATTAAAATGGCTTTGTTGCATGAATAATCATTGCTATATAAGGGTTTCAGGGTTTGAAAAAACGGAATTCGGGATTTTCATGAGTTTG